>JAWWOL010000119.1:0-3170 GCA_033851695.1 Frankiales bacterium | reverse complement strand
ACGATGGTGGCCAGCAGCGTGACGAAGGCCGCGGCTGTCACGACGGCACTGAGCAGCAGCAACCGGCTGCGCCTCACGACCGACCGCGCGTAGGGCCGTAGCGGGACCGGGATCCGGCGCAGGCTCCAGACCCCGCCGGCGACGGCCAGGGCGGCGATCGCGCCGACGACGGCGAGCCGTTCGGGGCGCCCCATCGCGATCTGAGCGCCCGTCGAGTTGTGCCGGGCGACGACCTGGCGGGTCCCGTACGCGGCAAGGAAGACGAACCACTGCGCCCGGTAGAGGACCGCGCGCACGACGACGTCGACGTTGCGCCGCGCCACGTCCTGCTGGGGCTCGCTGCGGATCGCCGCCGAGAATCCGTGCAGCGCGCCGTCGAGGTCGCGGCGGCGGAGCTGGACGACGGCGAGGTTGTTCAGTGCCGAGTGGTGCTCGGGCTGCAGCGACAGCACGTGCTTGAACGCGCGCTCTGCGGTGTCGTGATCGCCTTGGCGCAGCGCGACCAGCCCCATCGCAGAGTGCGCGTCCGGTTCGTTCGGGGCCAGCTGCACGGCGTAGCCGGCGGCCTGCCGGGCCAGCCGCAGATCTCCGCCCGACGCGCTCAACGTGGCCGCGAACCGGGCGTGGCCCTGCCAGACGTTGGGCGCGAGCCGGACGGCCTCCCCCGCCGCTCGCACGGCCTCGTCGTGGCGACCGAGCGACTCGAGGGCGTGGCTGGCCAACCGGTGCGGCCAGTCGTTGTCCGGCGCCAGCGCCGCTGCCCGGCCGGCCGCGTCGAGCGCCTCGGCATCGTGGTCCAGCCGCAGGTTGGCCAGCGACAGGCGACACCAGACGTCCGCGTCGGCTGCCGCCGACCCGTCGCTCGCCAGCAGCCGGCGCAACCCGGTGACCGCCTCCTCGTAGCGGCCGAGGTCGATCAGCGCGTCGACCCGGCTGAGCTCGTTCACACCAGCTTCTGCTTCTTGAGATAGGCGACCAGCTCGTCGTACTCGCCGCTCTCGTTGCCGAACATCGCCACGTTGCGGGCCAGCTGGAGCCATGCGCCGGTCGAGGGCCGGACCTCCTTGAGCGCCGCCTCCAGGTCGGCTTGACCGATCATCCGGATCTGGCCGCTGCGGGCCGAGTCGAGCATCGCCAGCTCGGCCGCGCCCTCGCACACGTGCGCGAGATCGGCGCCCGAGTAGCCGTCGGTCACCTTCGCGATCTTGCGCGGGTCGACGCCGGCGACCGGCCGGTCCCGCAGGTGCAGCCGCAGGATCGCCTCGCGGGCCGCCTGGTCGGGTGGCAGGACGAGCAGCGTGCGGTCGAAGCGTCCCGGCCGGCGCAGCGCCGAGTCGACGTCCCACGGGTGGTTGGTCGCGCCGAGGACGAACACCCCCTCGTTGGCGGCGTGCACGTCGTCGAGCTCGACCAGCAGCTGGTTGACCACCTGACGCAGCGCGGAGTTGCGGAGCTGGCTGCGCTTCTGGCCGATGGCGTCGACCTCGTCGAGGAAGAGCACGCACGGCGCATTGGCCCGTACGGTCTCGAACAGCTCGTGCAGGTTCTTCTCGCTGTTCCCGATGTACATGTCGAGCACATCGGCGAGGGTCACGGCGACGAACGCCGCGCCCAGCTCGCCGGCCACCGCCCGCGCGATGAACGTCTTGCCGCACCCCGGCGGCCCGTAGAGCAGCAGGCCGCCGCGCAGCGACTTCCCGTACAGCTTGCGCAGCTCGGGGTTGCGCATCGGTGCGAGGAACGCGGCCTCCAGCCGGGCCTTGACCTGGTCCATCCCGGCGACGTCGGCCAGCGACATGCCGGCCGACTCGACGTCGTACAGCTGCGAGCCGGGGACCGGTGCGTCGTCCTGCACGAACATCGGGGGTACGAGGTCGCCGAGCTCGGCCTCTGCCTGCTGCCAGTCGAAGGCCGGCGCCTCGCGGGTGGGCGGGGGCGCCGGCGTGCCAGGAGGCGGGGTGGTCGGGGCAGGCCCCGCCAGCTGGCGCATCAGGGTCATCGCCCGCTCGGAGCCGGGATCGCGGGCCAGCACCGCGGACAGCTGCAGCAAGGCGGCGGGCGCGTCCCCGGCCTCGGCGAGCAGCTCGGCGACGTGCAGCCGCAGCGGCAGGTCCTCGGGGCTCGCCGCGACGGCCGCTAGCAGGCTGGCGATCAACGGCGAGTGCTCGGCCAACGGAACCCTTTCGGCGTACGGGTCTCCAGCATGACTCATCCCGGCGCGCTGCCCCTCTCGGCGGCGTCGGGTCGGGGACCGGGCGGGGTGACCGCGAGGCCGGCGATGAGCAGGTCGGCCACCGCTTCGGCGTGGGCCCGGATGTCCTCAGCGTCCGGATGCGCGGGCGCACCGAGCAGGGCAGCCTCGACCGGGTTGGCGAACAGCGCGCCGCCGCCTCCGGTGACCAGGTAGTGCAGAGTGGCGTACGCCACGGGGCGGATCCGCCCGGCCGCGACCAACCGGGCCAGGAGACCTTCGACGCCGGGGCGCAACGGGTTGACGAAGCGGTCGACGACGAACCTCACCCGCGGGCTGTCGATCGCTCCCTCGTGGCTCATGATCCGCAGCACCTGGGGCTGCGCCGCCGAGAACATCACCTGCCGGGTGACGCCGCGCCTGAGCGCTTCGAGGTCGTCGAGCTCGGGCGAGTCGGCGACCTCGCGCCAGGTCCGCTCGGCCTGGACGAGGGCATGCTCCATCGCCGCGAACCACAGGCCCTCCTTGGAGCCGAAACGCGCGATGAGCAGGGCGTGGCTCACCCCCAGGCGACGACTCAGCTCGCGTACGGAGGTCCCGTCGTAGCCGGTCTCGGCGAACGCGTCCAGTGCGGCCTGCAGCACGCGGGCCAGGTCCAGCTCCTCGCCGGCACGTGGGCGCCCGCGGCCCCTCGGGGTCGTTTCCGGTCCCGCCACGCCACACCTCCTGTTGCCTCATCGGAACCGGCGCCGCATACTGGGCCGAGGACAAAAATAGACACCTGGAAACTTAATATACGCAGCTTTCGGAGAGGAGCGTGACCATGTTCCGCGCCACCGGCAGACCGGTCCCGGCCCGACTCGGCACCACCACCGACGACTACGAACGCCTCGGTATCCGACCTCACGTGATCAAGCCGTGGGAGGACGGGATGCGCACGGACGGGTCCCGTGGCACGTACGAGTGGTGGTACTTCGAC
>JAWWOL010000086.1:0-6072 GCA_033851695.1 Frankiales bacterium | reverse complement strand
CGTCGCGCAGCACCCAGGCCAGTGCCAGCTGGGCGAGCGTCTGGCCACGCCGCTGGGCGAGTCCGTTGAGGGCGCGGATGTGGGCCATGTTCTGGTCGGTGAGCATCTCCGGCTTGAGGAAGTGGCCTAGCGCCGCCCGCGAGTCGGCCGGGATCCCGTCGAGGTAGCGGTCGGTGAGCATGCCCTGCGCCAGCGGCGAGAAGGCGATGCAGCCGACGCCCTCGTTGCCCAGGACGTCGAGCAGGTCCTCCTCGACCCAGCGGTTGAGCATGGAGTAGGAGGGCTGGTGGATCAGCATCGGCGTCCCCATCGCCCGCAGGATCCTGACCGCCTCGGCCGTACGGGTCCCGGAGTAGGACGAGATGCCGACGTAGAGCGCCTTGCCCGCACGGACGATCGCGTCCAGCGCGCCCATCGTCTCCTCGAGCGGCGTCTCCGGGTCGGGCCGGTGGTGGTAGAAGATGTCGACGTAGTCCAGACCCATCCGCTGCAACGACTGGTCGAGGCTGGCGGTGAGGTACTTGCGTGAGCCGAGGTCGCCGTACGGGCCCGGCCACATGTCCCAGCCGGCCTTGCTCGAGATGACCAGCTCGTCGCGGTAGGGCCTGAAGTCCTCGCGCAGGTGCCGGCCGAAGTTGGTCTCGGCGGAGCCGTACGGCGGGCCGTAGTTGTTGGCCAGGTCGAAGTGCGTGATGCCGAGGTCGAACGCCCTGCGCAGGATGGCCCGCTGGGTCTCGAACGGCTTGTCGTCGCCGAAGTTGTGCCACAGGCCGAGCGAGACGGCCGGCAGCATCAGGCCGCTACGGCCCGTACGGCGGTAGGTCATCGACGAGTACCTGTCGTCGGCGGCGACGTAACGGTCGGAGGTCACGAAGGTTTCTCCCTGGGTGCGAACGAGTGCGGAGCACCATCATGGACCACCCGTCCGCGGGCTTCTCTACCGGTAAACCTGCAACACCCCCCGCTGACGAGCAGCAAGGCCTCGGCCTCGAGGGCCGGGTCAGCTCTTGGACTGGGTGCGCACGATCGTGACCTGGCTGCGGACCGCAGGGTCCGGTGACCACGAGCCCTTGGTGGCGCTCCACGTCTGGCCCGCGTACGAGACCTGCGCCAGCTGCTGGTCGGCGGCGTGCGAGATCAACCAGCCGACGACCAGCCACCCCCGCTCGGCGGTCAGGTCGGCCCCGAGGACCGGGCTGCCGAGGTCGTGCTCGGCGGCCGACTGCAACGTCGTCGACAGCCCGGTGCTCGGCACCGCGATGTCGGAGCTTGCGTAGTGGCAGGTCATCCCGGCCGCGACCTCACCGGTGAGCGCCCTCGCCATCGCCGTCGCACGGGGTTCCCACTGCGCGTACGCGTCCGGCCGGCCGCTGCGCTGCACCGCCTGGCCGGCGACGGTGACGGGGATGGTCTGCCAGTCCTTGACCTTGACCAGTCGGGAGAAGAAGGCGCCGGCGGCGTAGACCGGGTCCTGGACCTGCGCCGCCGTACCCCAGCCCTGGGACGGCCGCTGCTGGAACAGGCCGAGCGAGTCGCGGTCGCCATGGTCGAGGTTGCGTAGCCGCGACTCCTGCATCGCCACGGCGATCGCGATGGTGACCGCATGGTGCGGCAGCTTGCGCTGCTCGGCCACCGAGGCGATGACGGCGGCGTTCTGCGCCTGTTCAGGGTCCATCTGGTACGTGCCGACACTGCAGCCGGCGACGACGATCGGTCCCGGCCGCACCACGATGAGGACGGCGACGAAACCGCCGATGATGACGACCAGCACGACCAGTGCCACGAGAAACGTGCGGAATCGGGGCCGGGTGCTGGGCATCGGCCCAGGCTACAGAGGAATCCGCCGGCCACTGCCGCACTGTCACCCGCCGTTCAGATGTCGACGTCGTGCCGGCGGGCGATGTCGAGCAGCTCGGCGATCCGGCCCCACGCCGGGTGCTCGAGCACGTCCTCACCGCGGCAGGCCGCGAGCTCGAGCGCCAGCGAGGCCCGCCGCACCTGGGCCCGCAGCTCCCTGGCGAAGAGGGCGCCCGCCGCGGCCGGCGGGGCCTGGACCGAGTCAAGGCTGGTGCTCATGCTGACCTCCTGGGACGGGAGCCTCTGCGGCTCGATGTCCTCAATCTCGTCCCGCAGCCTGGCCCGGCCCTGAGCGCCACCTTGCCGCCCGCTGTGACCTTTCGATCTTGGCGATCGCCAGGGTCGAGGGTCAGGCGACGATCTCCGCGGACAGCGCCCGGCTGGTGGTCAGCTCGCCACGGGCGTCCCCGCTGTACGAGCCGGAGGTCGGTGCCACGTCGCGGTAGTCGCGGCCGGTGGCGATCGTCACGTAGCGGCGGTCGGCGCGGCGGCCGTGGCAGGGATCGAAGGCCACGGCGCGGGCGCCGGCCCCCTTGGGCAGCAGGACCTCGACCCAGGCGTGGGTACCGCCCTGGCCGATCAGGTGGCCGGAGACGTAGCGGGCGCGGACCCCGACCGAGCGGCACATCGCCAGCATCACGTGCGCCTGGTCCTGACAGACCCCGGTCCCCCCCGCGAGCGCCTCGGCGGCGGTCGTGTCGACGGAGGTCGCGCCGAACCCGTACGCCACCAGGGTCGGGACCAGCGAGCAGATCAGCTCCGCGGTCTCCTCGGCGTCGGCCACGGCGTGCTCGCGGGCGAGTGAACGGATCCGCTCGTCCGGCTGGGTGAGCGGGGTCGGGCGCAGCATCCGGTTGTCGCGCAGCACGTCCGGTGAGAGCAGAGCACTGGGGCCGCCCCGCTCGACCATGACGGAGACCAGCATGTCGACGGTCTCGGGCACCACGGCCAGCCGTACGGAGGTCGTGCGGTTGCCGTCCTCGTCGGAACGCCAGACGACCTCGGCGTCCTCGCTGGTGACCTCGACGCTGCCGAGGCGCAGCCGCTGGTCACCGTGGACGCTCGGAGGGACGACGACCAGCCGGTGCCTCAGGTCGTAGGCCTGACCGACATAGCGGTACGAGAAGCGCTGGCGCAGCCGGTATCTGACCACCTCGGCGGACATCAGGGCATCGGGGTCCGGCCTGCCCGCGACGGCAGCGCGTTCCTCGTTCATGCGGCCGGCTCCGCGACGACGGTCATCTCGTCGAGGCGGGCGAAGCCGTACGTCGTCACCATCGCGACGTCGACGGCATCGCGGCCGCGACCGATCACGACCCGGCCCTTGCGGTGCTGGTTGTTGCGCGGGTCGAAGGTCCACCAGCGGCCGTCCAGCCACACCTCCATCCAGGCGCAGAAGTCCATCGGCGCGTCCGGGATCGGCACCTCGATGTCGGGCAGGTAGCCGAAGACGTAGCGGGCCGGGATGTTCAACGCTCGGCAGAACGTGATGGCCACGTGGGCGAAGTCACGGCAGACACCCTTGGCGGCGTCGAACGCCTCCTGGGACGTCAACGTGGGGCTGCTGGTCCCGTACCCGAAGGTGAGGTGATCGTTGACGGCGTCGACGATCGCCTGCACCCGGCGCCAGCCCGGAGGCAGAGCCCCGAACAGCTCCCAGGCCTGGTTGGCCATCACGTCGGACACGCAGAAGCGGCTGGGCAGGAGATACATCAGGACGGTGTCCGGGACCGAGTCGATCGGCGTCTCGCGGGCGTCCAGGTCGATGTCGTCGATGGCGTCGGGCACCTCGACCGTCGCGTGGTAGGACAGCCCGAACGGGCCGGCCGGCATCAGCAGCCGCGAGCAGGTGTTGCCGAACGAGTCCTGGTAGGACCAGCGCGGCTGGGTCGGCGAGGTCGTCAAGGTCTCCGCGAGCAGCCGGTGCCGGGCGTCGCGGGTGGGCTCGACCTGGAAGACGGCAGCGACCTCACCGGGCGCGTTGAAGCCGAAGTCGCACCCGACACTGAGCTGCAGGGTCCCTGCCATGCAGTCATCATCGGCAGATCGGGTTACGCCTGAGTTACAACTCGCCGCCGAACCGCTTTTTTGTTGCGCGGGCCTCGGTGGCCTCCGGGTAGCGACCGATCGGTACGGACCTGGCCGCACCGGGCCCCGCCGGCAGGACCAGGGCGGTGCCGTTGTCCATGCGCTGCCAGGCGGCGTCGTCCGCCCAGCCGCTCGACCCGACCACGGTCGCCCCCGGGAGGCGGCGTACCCGCAGGTCGTAGTAGCCCGGCAGCTCCTCGGCCGGCGCGTCCGGCCTGGCCACGCCCGGGCAGCCGGAGTCGCCGATGTTGCAGCTGATAGCAGTCAGCGCCCCTTCGCCGAGCAGCAGGGCGTTGAGGCTGCTGGGGGTCAGCTCGGCGGTGATGTCGACGATGGTCTCGCGGAGTCCGGCGTCGAGGCCGTGTGCCCGTACCCGCTGGAGCAGCGCCAGCAGGTAGAGCTCGCTGTCCGTGTCGCCCTGCAGCTCGGGGACCTCCTCGAGCAGGTCGAGCAGGCCGTCCCTGCTCCAGATGGACCCGTTGTGCGCGAAGGCGTGCCCGCCGTGGACGAAGGGGTGGGTGTTTCCGGGCTGTACGGGGATGCCCGGCGTGGCCCAGCGCAGGTGCAGGATGGCGCCGGTGCTGGCGATCCCGGCGACCGCCTGCGCGTACGCCGCGTCCCGGTAGGCCGCGTCCTGGGAACGCTTGGTCTGCAGGACGCCATTGCCGTCGTACCAGGCGATCCCCCACCCGTCGGCGTGCAGGCGGGACAACTCGGTGAACTCCGCCAGCTCGGCGGCGGTCAAGAGGTCGGCGAGGGCGCGCGGGGTGTCACTCACCCAGCCCAGCAGTCGGCACATGCTGTATACGGTACGGCCTCAGCCAGTATCCGGGGGGTCGTCGTCGGGGTCGGGGCGGTAGTCGTGGGGGTGGGTGGTGTAGCTGCGCCCGAGTGGGGTCTGCCAGCGGATGATGCCGTTGCCGAGGTGGGTGATGGTGTGTCCGGCGTGGGTCTTGGCTCGGTGTGGTGGTCGGGACAGCGCGGCGAGGTTGGCCGCGGAGGTTGATCCGCCGTTGCCGGTGCCGGTTCGGTCAAAGGCTTCGCCGTGGTCGAGGTCGCAGTCCTCGGCGGGGCGGGTGGAGAACGGGAACCGGCAGAACCGGTCCCGGGCCCGGATGTAGTCGGCCAGCGCCCGGTCGGGCCGGTAGCGGTGCTTGCCCAGGTCGAGCAGGTGACCGTCGATCGGGTCGATGACCAGCCGCTGCCAGTAGGCGTCACCGGCTAGCGCCCGGACCAGCTCGGCCGGCAGGTCACCGTAGCCGAGCAGCTCACCGGGGTGATTGCGCAACCCGAACAGGGTGGCGGCGTCGATCAGGACCTGCAGGGTGATGTTCGGGGTCAGCGGGGTGGTCGGCTCACCCGGGGTCGAGCCGAGCACCGCCGCGGTGAGCGCGTCGGCGATCCGTTCGTCCTGACCCCGCCCGTCGAAGCCGTCCCGGCCGCCGGCGGCGGCCTGCAGGTGGCGGTGGATGGCGAGGGCCTCGACCGGCGGCAGCCAGGCGGTCATCGCGACCAGCCCGTCGAAGGCCTCCCCGTTGATCTCCACCCGCCGGGTGGTGCGCGCGGCGATGAACTCCCGCAGCCGGGCCTGCGGGTCGGCCTTGGCGTGGGCCTTCTTCACCGCCCGGCGGATCAGCCGGGTCAGCTGGGTCGGGGTCACCGACCCGGCCTTGGCCAACGCCTGCCCCTCCACCGTCGCGGCGATGCCCGGCTCCACCCCCTCCAGCTCGCCGAGCAGGATCCGGGTCTGGTAGTCGCTGAGCTGCCCGGCCCGGGCCAGCGCCCCGGTCCGGGCGAACTGCCCGCCCGGCGCGAGCAGCCGGGACCGGCGGAGCCGGGTCTTGGCCGCCCCGATGCTGATCCCCAACGCCGGGGCCAGCTCGTAGGCGATCAGCTCATCGACGCTGAACACCTCGTCGACGGCCGGCCCCGGCACCGGCTCTGGGCCGGCCAGGTCGGCCACCGCCGCCACCTCCTGGGCGCAGGCCCAGGCCAGCAACGGCTGCCACAGCGCGACCACGGTCAGCTTCTCATCCTCGCTCAGCGTCCGCCCGGCCACCGACGCCAACAAGCTGATCGCCTCACCACCCGGCTCCAACGCGGCGACCTGGACCAGGACCTCCGCCA
>JAWWOL010000080.1:0-9649 GCA_033851695.1 Frankiales bacterium | reverse complement strand
CCCGATCGGCGACGCGCTGGACGCCTATGACGCGCAGTGCGAGCGCTACCGCGCGCTGGTCGCGGCGACCGACCTCGACGCGCTCAGCGTCCAGACGATCCGGGACGGCCGCCAGGTCACGCTGCGCTGGATCATCCTGCACCTGATCGAGGAGATCGCCCGGCACAACGGCCACATCGACCTGCTCCGGGAGATGGCCGACGGGGTCACCGGCGACTGACCGGGGCGGCACAGGGATCATGGCAGGCGTGCTCACAGTCCACACGGCAGACGTCGTGCTCCCCATCGTCAGCGAGGCGATCCCCGACGGCGCTGTCGTCGTCGACGGTGCCTCGATCGCCGCGATCGGGCCGCGCGACGACGTGCTCGCCGCCCACCCGGCCGCCCGCGTGCGCGAGCACCGCGGTGTCCTGACCCCCGGCCTGGTCAACGCCCACGCCCACCTGCAGTACACCGACTTCGCCGACCTCGCCTCCACCGGAAAGCCGTTCCCGGAGTGGATCGCGATGGTGGCGGCCCGGCGCTCCACGTTCGACGACGCGGCGTGGCAGTCCAGCGCCCGGCGTGGCATCCACCTCGCACTGAGCAGCGGTACGACCGCCGTGGCGGACATCGTCACCGACCCGGCGGTGCTGCCGACCCTCGCCCGCAGCGGGCTCGCCGGCACGGCCTATCTCGAGGCGTTGTTGCTCGACTCGGCGGGCTGGGCCACGCGGGGAAGCGCGTTCGCCGACCTGCTCGTGCAACCGGGCGGCCCCAACGCCGTGGGGGTCTCGCCGCACACGCTCTACACGCTCGGCACCGAGGTGTTCCAGGACCTGCTGCGGCTCGCCAGGGACAAGGGGCTGCGTACGCACACCCACCTGGCCGAGTCCGCGGCCGAGGCGGAGTACGTCCTCACCGGCACCGGGCCGTTCGCCGACTTCGCCGCCCGGTTCGCGATGGACTTCGAGCTCATCGGCGCCGGCGCGGGGGTCTCGCCGGCCCGGCACCTCGCCGACCTCGGCGGGCTCGGCCCCGATGTCCACGTGGCCCACGGCGTGCACCTCGATGCCGCGGATCGCCTGCTGCTACGGCAATCCGGCACCTACGTCGCGTTGTGCGTGCGCTCCAACGCGATCCTCAAGGCCGGCGAGCCCCCGGTCGCCGACTACCTGCGCGAGGGCAACCCGTTCGGTATCGGCACCGACTCGCTGGCCAGCTCGCCGAGCCTCGACCTGCTCGAGGAGGCGGCGGCGACCCGCGCGGTGGCGCTCGCCCAGGGTTACGCGGCCGACGACCTCGACCGCCGGCTGGTGGAGGCCCTGACCCTGGGGGGAGCGGGCGCGATGGGGCTCTCCGACGCCGGCCGGCTCGCCGTCGGTGTCCGGGCCGACCTCGCGGTCTTCGACGTGTCGACGGCGGGGGACCCGTACACCGCCCTGCTCGACCACGGCGCGGGGACCTGCACGGCTACCGTCCTGGGCGGGCGCCTTGTCCACCGCTCAGCCGCCGAGGAGACCGTGTGACCCGCGCCGACCTGGAGAAGACGCCGCAGCAGGTGGCCTCGATGTTCGACGAGGTGGCGGCGCGTTACGACCTGACCAACGACCTGCTGTCCCTCGGCCAGGACCGGCGCTGGCGCAGGCTGGTCGTCGACGCCGTCGGAGCCGGGCCCGGTGAGCTGGTCCTCGACCTGGCAGCCGGTACGGGGACGTCGAGCGCCGCGTTCGCCGAGCGCGGGGCGTCCGTGGTGGCCTGCGACTTCTCTCTCGGGATGCTCCAAGTCGGCCGCCGACGCCGGCCGTCGATGCCGTTCGTCGCGGGGGACGCGCTGCGGCTCCCGTTCGCCGACGACAGCTTCGACGCGGTGTCGATCTCGTTCGGGCTGCGCAACGTCCACGACGTCGACCGTGCGCTGGCCGAGCTGCACCGGGTGACCAAGCCGGGCGGCCGGCTGGTCGTCTGCGAGTTCAGCCACCCGACGTGGGCGCCGTTCCGCACCGTCTATGTGGAATACCTCATGCGGGCCCTGCCGGCGGTCGCGCGGGCCGTGAGCAGCAACCCGGACGCCTACGTCTACCTCGCCGAGTCGATCCGGGCCTGGCCGGACCAGCCGGCCCTGGCCGTACGGCTGCAGAAGGCGGGCTGGTCGAACGTGGCGTGGCGCAACCTCAGCGGCGGGATCGTCGCCCTGCACCGCGGTGCAGCCTGACCACCGCCACCGGTTTGTGGAACATCCTGTGGGCTTGGGAGCAAAGGATGGCCCACACACGAGGCGGGACCCCTCCGAGTGGCTGGGTGCTGGGCGCTGGTCCTAGACTTCCAGCCGGGCCTGGCTCGTGAAGCCGTTCACAAGGCCCGCCGAGCGAGGACAGGACCCGACGTGACCGCAGGATCGCCGTACGAGGTCCAGGACGCCGACGTCATCGTCGTCGGCGCCGGACCCGGTGGCTCCGCCGCCGCCTACCACCTGGCGCAGGCCGGCCTCGACGTCGCCTTGCTGGAGAAGACCACCTTCCCCCGCGAGAAGGTCTGCGGGGACGGGCTGACCCCGCGCGCGGTCAAGGCACTGGTCGGCATGGGCGTGGACGTCAGCGAGGACGCCGGCTGGCTGCACAACAAGGGGCTGCGGATCTACGGCGGCGGGATGCGCCTCGAGCTGCCGTGGCCGGAGCTGGGCGACTACCCGGGCTACGGGCTGGTCCGGCCGCGGCAGGACTTCGACGACATCCTGGCCCGCCAGGCGGTCAAGGCCGGCGCCCGGCTGATCGAGCGGACCAACGTCACGGGCCCCGTACACGACGATGCGGGTCGGGTGGTGGGGGTCACGACCAGGAACACGGAGTCGAAGGAGGAGCTCACCTACCGGGCGCCGATCGTCATCGCCGCCGACGGGGTCTCCGCCCGGTTCGCCCTGACCCTCGGCCTGCACAAGCGGGACGACCGGCCGATGGGCGTCGCCTACCGCCGCTACTACACCAGTCCTCGGCACGACGACGACTGGCTGGAGTCGTGGCTCGAGCTGTGGGACGGCACGCCCGGCGAGAGCCGGCTGCTGCCCGGCTACGGCTGGATCTTCGGCATGGGCGACGGCACCTCCAACGTCGGCCTCGGCGTGCTCAACACCAGCGCCGCCTTCGGCAACGTCGACTACCGCGACCTGCTCCGGCGCTGGCTGGCCAACATGCCCGGCGAGTGGGGCTACCAGGAGGACAACGCGACCGGCCCGATCCGCGGCGCCGCCCTGCCGATGGGCTTCAACCGCGCGCCGGCCTACACCAAGGGCGTCCTGCTGGTCGGCGACTCGGCCGGCACCGTCAACCCGATGAACGGCGAGGGGATCCCGTACGCGATGGAGTCCGGCGAGATGGCGGCCCGCGCGGCCATCCAGGCGCTGGCCCGCGGCGGCGCCGCCCGCGAGCGGGCCCTCGAGGCCTACCCGTCCGCGCTCCGGGCTGAGTACGGCGGCTACTTCACCGTCGGCAACCTCTTCGTCAAGCTCATCGGCAACCCGGCGATCATGAAGCTGGTCACCCGTCACGGCCTGCCGCACCCCACGCTGATGCGGTTCGCCCTCAAGCTGCTGGCCAACCTGACGGACGCTCGCGGCGGCGACGCGATGGACCGGACCATCAACCTGATGACCAGGATTGCGCCGGCGGCGTGAGGACTCCCAGGACTTCTTGCGCAGACCCGCACGCCCCCGCGCGGAGCCGCTCTCATCGTCTGCCTAGACTGATGCGCCGGGCGAGAATCACGCCGCCCGGACCCGTGCCGCGACCGAGAGGAGAAGCCCGATGCTGAGGTGGTACGTGCCCCTCCTCTACCTCCTCGTCGTCGCCGCCGGCTTCGCCATCTCCTCGGTGGCGATGAGCGCCCTCATCGGCCCGAAGCGCTACAACCGGGCCAAGCTGGATGCGTACGAGTGCGGTATCGAGCCCACCGCGCAGGCGATGGGTGGCGGTCGCTTCCCGGTGAAGTACTACCTCACCGCCATGCTGTTCATCGTCTTCGACATCGAGATCATCTTCCTCTACCCGTGGGCGGTCGCGTTCGGCCAGCCGAACGGGGCCTCGGTCTTCCTGCTCGTCGAGATGGTGCTTTTCATCGTCACCGTGTTCGTCGCGTACGCCTATGTCTGGCGTCGCGGCGGGCTCGAGTGGGACTAGGCGAAGGAGGCGGACATGGGTCTCGAAGAGCAAATCCCGAACGGCTTCCTGCTGACCACGATGGCCAAGGTCGTCAACACCCAGCGCAAGAACTCGCTGTGGCCGGCGACGTTCGGCCTGGCCTGCTGCGCCATCGAGATGATGCAGGTCGGTGGCGGCCGGTTCGACATCGCCAGGTTCGGCATGGAGCGGTTCAGCGCCACGCCGCGGCAGGCCGACCTGATGATCGTGGCCGGCCGGGTCAGCCAGAAGATGGCGCCGGTGCTCCGGCAGATCTACGACCAGATGCCCGAACCCAAGTGGGTCATCGCGATGGGCGTGTGTGCCTCGTCCGGCGGGATGTTCAACAACTACGCGATCGTCCAGGGCGTCGACCACATCGTCCCGGTCGACATGTTCCTGCCCGGCTGCCCGCCTCGGCCCGAGATGCTGCTCGACGCGATCCTCAAGCTGCACATGAAGATCCAGAACGCTGACATCAGCGGCAAGGCGCCGACCTCCCAGCGGGGTGACGAGAACGCGCCCTACCTCAAGCCGATCGACCGCGACACGCAGAAGGCCAGCGGCCTGCCGCTGACGCTGACCAAGGGCAACGCGCACATCGGGAGCGGATCCACGTGACCAGCCCACATGAGGAGCCCCGCAACCTGCCCCAGGCCAGCGGCGGCACCACCGACGAAGCTGCAGCGGCCGGCAAGCCGGTGGCGCGCGGCATGTTCGGCGTACACGGCAGCGGTGACACGTCGGGCTTCGGCGGCCTGACCGTCGCGGCGCCGGCCGAGGTGTCGAGCCCGAAGCCGTACGGCGGGTGGTTCGACGAGGCGACGGACCGGCTCGCCTCCGCCGTACCCGGCTTCGAGGGCCTGGTCGAGCGGGTCGTGGTCGACCGCGGCGAGCTGTCGCTGCACGTGACCACGGCCGGGCTGCTCGCGATCGCCGCCGCGCTGCGCAACGACCCGGCGCTGCGGTTCGAGATGCTGTCCTGCGTGTCCGGCGTCGACTACCTCGGCACCGAGCGCCGGCTGCACGTGGTCTACCACTTCACCTCGATGACCTACCGGCGCAGGATGCGGGTCGAGGTCGCGGTCACCGTCGAGCACCCGCACGTGCCCTCGCTGGTCGGTCTCTACCCGACCGCCGACTGGCACGAGCGGGAGTGCTGGGACCTGTTCGGGGTCATCTTCGACGGCCATCCCGCGCTGACCCGGATCCAGATGCCGGACGACTGGGAGGGACACCCGCAGCGCAAGGACTATCCGCTGGGCGGGATCCCCGTCGAGTACAAGGGCGCCGAGGTGCCGCCACCGGACGAGCGGAGGGCCTACGCGTGACGACCACCGACATGTACGGCAGCTACCGCGAGACCACCGAGGGCCGCGTCTACACGGTCAGCGGCGGTGACTGGGACACCATCACCTCCGACCCCATCGAGGACGAGCACATCGTCGTCAACATGGGGCCGCAGCACCCGTCCACCCACGGCGTCCTGCGCCTGGTCCTCGAGCTCGAGGGCGAGACGGTCACCCAGGCCCGCTCGGTCATCGGCTACCTGCACACCGGCATCGAGAAGAGCGCCGAGTACCGCACCTGGACCCAGGCCGTCACCTTCCTCACCCGGGCCGACTACCTCTCGCCGCTGTTCAACGAGGCCGCCTACTGCGGCGCCGTGGAGAAGCTGCTCGACATCACCGACCAGGTCCCGGCTCGCGCCCAGCAGATCCGTGTCCTGGTGATGGAGCTGCAGCGGATCGGCTCGCACCTGACCTGGCTGGCCACCGGCAGCCTCGAGCTCGGCGCCAGCACCGGCATGCTGTTCGGCCTCCGCGAGCGCGAGCAGATCCTCGACATGCTCGAGATGATCACCGGGCTGCGGATGAACCACGCCTACATCCGCCCCGGCGGCCTGGTCCAGGACCTGCCGCCCGGCGCGGTGGACAAGATCCGCGAGTTCCTCCCGTACATGCTCGGGAAGATCCACGAGTACGACACCCTGCTGACCGGGCAGCCGATCTGGATCAACCGGCTGCACGACGTCGGCTACCTCTCCGGCGAGGGTGCCGTCGCGCTCGGCGTCACCGGCCCGGTGCTCCGGGCGTCCGGGCTGCCGTGGGACCTGCGCAAGCAGATGCCGTACTTCGGCTACGAGACCTACGACTTCGAGGTGGTCACCCACCCCGACGGTGACTGCTACTCCCGCTACCTGGTGCGCCTCGGCGAGATGCGCCAGTCGCTGCGGATCATCGAGCAGGTCCTCGACCGGCTCGAGCCCGGCCCGGTGATGATCGGCGACAAGAAGATCGCCTGGCCGTCCCAGCTGGCCCTCGGCGCCGACGGCCTGGGCAACTCCCTCGACCACATCCGCCAGATCATGGGCACGTCGATGGAGTCGCTGATCCACCACTTCAAGCTGGTGACCGAGGGTTTCCGGGTGCCGGCCGGCCAGGCCTACATGGCGGTCGAGTCCCCGCGGGGCGAGCTCGGGGTGCACGCGGTGTCCGACGGTGGCACCCGCCCGTTCCGGGTCCACCTGCGCGACCCCTCGTTCGTCAACCTGCAGGCGATCCCGCCCACCTGCGAGGGTGGCCAGATCGCCGACGTCATCGCAGCAGTCGCGAGTTTGGACCCTGTCATGGGCGGAGTGGACCGATGAGCAGGCTCGAACGGCGGAGCACGGACGAGTACGGAGTGGACAGATAGTGCCGATCACCGACACGACCCGTGATCTCGCACGGGAGATCATCGCGCGCTACCCCAAGCCGCGGTCGGCGCTGCTGCCGATGCTGCACCTGCTGCAGGCCGAGGAGGGCTACGTCAGCCCGGCCGGCATCGCGCTGTGCGCCGAGGAGCTGGGGCTGACCAAGGCCGAGGTCGGCGCGGTCGCGACGTTCTACACGATGTACAAGCGGCGCCCGATCGGTGACTACTCGGTCGGCGTGTGCACCAACACGCTGTGCGCGGTGATGGGCGGCGACGCCATCTTCGCCTCGCTCAAGGACCACCTCGGGGTCGGCAACGACGAGACCACCGAGGACGGCAAGGTCCACCTCGAGCACATCGAGTGCAACGCGGCCTGCGACTACGCGCCGGTGGTGATGGTCAACTGGGAGTTCTACGACAACCAGACGCCCCAGTCGGCCCGCGACCTGGTCGACGCACTGCGCACCAACGCACCCGACGACCTGCCGCAGCCGACCCGCGGTGGCCGGCTGTGCACCTGGCGCGAGGCCGAGCGGGTCCTCGCCGGCTTCCCCGACGGCCGGGCCAACGACGGGGTCTCCGCCGGTCCCGCGTCGCTGGTCGGCCTCGAGCTGGCCCGCCAGCGCGGCGACAAGGCTCCCGACGTGCCGGCCAAGGACGGAGAGGCTTCCTCATGACGGTGCCCCTCACCCCCGTACTCTCCGAGTTCTGGGACCAGCCGCGGTCCTGGACGATGGAGAGCTACCAGGCGATCGGTGGCTACGCCGGCCTGCGCACCGCGCTGGCCATGACCCCCGACGCCGTCATCTCCCAGGTCAAGGACTCCGGCCTGCGCGGCCGCGGTGGCGCCGGGTTCCCCACCGGCATGAAGTGGGGGTTCATCCCCCAAGGCGACGGCAAGCCGCACTATCTCGTGGTCAACGCCGACGAGAGCGAGCCGGGCACCTGCAAGGACATGCCGCTGCTGATGGCCAGCCCGCACACGCTGGTCGAGGGCGTCATCATCTCCTCGTACGCGATCCGGGCCTCGCACGCGTTCATCTACGTCCGCGGCGAGGTGCTGCACATCGTCCGCCGGCTCCAGCAGGCGGTGCAGGAGGCCTACGCCGCCGGCTTCCTCGGCGTCGATATCCTCGAGTCCGGCTACAGCCTTGAGCTGACGGTCCACGCCGGTGCCGGTGCCTACATCTGCGGCGAGGAGACCGCGCTGCTGGACTCCCTCGAGGGCTACCGCGGCCAGCCCCGGCTGCGGCCGCCGTTCCCGGCCGTGGCGGGGCTCTATGCCAGCCCGACCGTCATCAACAACGTGGAGACCATCGCCAGCGTCCCCTCGATCATGAGCAAGGGTGCCGCCTGGTTCGCCTCGATGGGCACCGAGAAGTCCAAGGGCTTCGTCCTCTACTCGCTGTCCGGCCACGTCACCCGCCCCGGCCAGTACGAGGCTCCGCTCGGCATCACGTTGCGCGAGCTGCTCGACATGGCCGGCGGCATCCGCGAGGGCCACGAGCTGAAGTTCTGGACCCCGGGCGGCTCCTCCACGCCGATCCTCACCGCCGAGCACCTCGACGTCCCGCTCGACTTCGAATCGGTCGGTGCGGCCGGATCGATGCTCGGCACCCGCGCGCTGCAGATGTTCGACGAGACCACCTGCATCGTCCGTGCGGTGCTGCGCTGGACCGAGTTCTATGCGCACGAGTCGTGCGGCAAGTGCACGCCCTGCCGCGAGGGCACCTACTGGATGGTGCAGATCCTGCGCCGGCTCGAGCAGGGCAACGGCACCGAGGCCGACCTCGACACCCTCCTCGACACCTGTGACAACATCCTGGGTCGGTCGTTCTGCGCCCTCGGCGACGGGGCGACCAGCCCGATCACGTCGTCGATCCAGTTCTTCAGGGACGAGTTCATCGCCCACCAGGTCTCCGGGGGATGTCCGCTCGACCCGATGGAAGCCACCCTCTTCGCCGGAGCCCTCGCCCGATGACCCTGACTGCGAACACCCCCGGCCAGGCCTCCCCGGTCGAGCTCGTCAGCCTGACCATCGACGGGTTCGAGATCAGCGTGCCCAAGGGCACCCTGATCATCCGGGCGGCCGAGCTGATCGGCATCCAGATCCCGCGGTTCTGCGACCACCCCCTGCTCGACCCGGTGGGCGCCTGCCGGCAGTGCATCGTCGACGTCGAAGGCCAGCGCAAGCCGCTGACGGCCTGCACGACGACGGTCACCGACGGCATGATCGTGCACACCCAGCTCAGCAGCCCGGTCGCCGAGAAGGCCCAGCGCGGCACGATGGAGCTGCTGCTGATCAACCACCCGCTGGACTGCCCGGTCTGCGACAAGGGCGGCGAGTGCCCCCTGCAGAACCAGGCGATGAGCAACGGCCAGGCCGACTCCCGGTTCCGGGACGTCAAGCGCACCTTCCCCAAGCCGATCAAGGTCTCCGAGCAGGTGCTGCTCGACCGCGAGCGCTGCATCCTGTGCACCCGGTGCACCCGGTTCTCCCAGCAGATCGCCGGCGACCCGTTCATCGAGATGCTCGAGCGGGGTGCCTTGCAGCAGGTCGGCACGATCGATGGTGAACCGTTCAACTCCTACTTCTCCGGCAACACGATCCAGATCTGCCCGGTCGGCGCGCTGACCGGTGCCGCCTACCGGTTCCGGGCCCGCCCCTTCGACCTGGTCTCCACCCCGAGCGTGTGCGAGCACTGCTCGTCCGGCTGCTCGCTGCGTACGGACTGGCGCCGCGGCAAGGTGACCCGGCGACTGGCCGGGGACGACCCGCAGGTCAACGAGGAGTGGAACTG
>JAWWOL010000099.1:0-3109 GCA_033851695.1 Frankiales bacterium | reverse complement strand
CGCAGGGCGTCGAGCCCGGCGAGCCCGCAGAAGGACAAGCCGGACACGTCGATGACCACGGTGTACGGCCAGCCGGCCATCGCCTCGACCAGCTGTCGATGAAGGCCCACCGCGGTACTGAAATCGGCCTCGCCGAGGACCAGCAACGTCAGCTGCCGCTCCTCCACGAGGGGGCGGACGAGCAGCTGCCCCGGCCCCAGGTCGGGAGTCACGGCCTCCGCCGGGCGGTCGGCAAGAGCGGGGTCGCAGCGGACGGAATCGGGCTGACGTGGCGGGCAATCGCGTCGCGGACCTGCTGTCGATCGGCCGTGCTGACGCTGTTCAGCAGGGACCAGTAGACCCCGCTGGGAGTGTGCACGGGTTCGCCGGGTTGGCCGTTGCTCGTACCGTTCCTGGCCTGGTTCACAGCTTCGTCTCATCGACCATGACATCGACCATGACATTGACCATTTCCGGCCCCCGGGCGTCGACCAACAGGCCCGCGCATGGTCCGGACGGGAGAGCGTCGTGCTAGTGGGAGAACATACCTCGGCAAACACCGTGGCGTACGCGAAACGGTTCCGTTGCCCTTCCTGCCCGGTTCGTCCCTGGGTTCCCGCTGAGGTGGTCGCAATTGCAGGTGCGCGCGGCCCGTAGAATAGGCGTGCTCATGACCTGTCCGCCGTCGTCCGGGAGCTGCGCTGTGGGGCTCGTCGTCCAGAAGTACGGCGGTTCGTCCGTCGCCGACGCCGAGAGGATCAAGCGGGTCGCCGAGCGCATCGTCGATGCCAGGCGCGACGGCAAAGAGGTCGTGGTTGTCGTCTCCGCCATGGGCGACCACACCGACAACCTGCTCGACCTCGCCCAGCAGGTCTCCCCGGTGCCGCCGCCGCGTGAGCTGGACATGCTGCTGACGGCAGGCGAGCGGATCTCGATGGCGCTGCTGGCCATGGCGATCGCCAACCTGGGCTTCGAGGCGCGGTCGTTCACCGGGTCACAGGCCGGTGTCATCACCGACTCCAGCCACGGCAAGGCCCGCATCATCGACGTCACGCCCGGCCGGATCCGGCAGGCGCTCGACCAGGGCTATGTGGTCATCGTCGCCGGCTTCCAAGGCGTCTCGCAGGACACCAAGGAGATCACCACCCTCGGCCGTGGTGGCTCCGACACGACGGCCGTGGCCCTGGCGGCCGCCCTCGACGCCGAGGTCTGCGAGATCTACACCGACGTCGACGGCGTCTACACCGCCGACCCGCGGATCGTCCCCACCGCCCGTCGGCTCGACTGCATCTCGTACGAGGAGATGCTCGAGATGGCGGCGTCCGGTGCCAAGGTGCTGATGCTGCGTTGCGTCGAATATGCCCGCCGTTACGGCGTTCCCGTGGTCGTGCGGTCCTCCTTCTCCAACAAGCCCGGCACTCTCGTCACCCACAGCTCGGAGGTTCCGGTGGAGCAGGCGATCATCTCTGGCGTCGCGCACGATCGCAGCGAGGCCAAGATCACCGTTGTCGCCGTGCCGGACAAGCCGGGCGAGGCCGCGCACATCTTCCGCAGCATCGCCGATGCCGAGCTCAACATCGACATGGTCGTGCAGAACGTCTCGGGGGCGACCGGCCGTACGGACATCTCGTTCACCTTGCCCAAGGCAGACGGCCCGACCGCGATGGCGGCGCTCGAGCGGGTCAAGGCGAACGTCGGGTTCGAGCAGCTCCTGTACGACGACCACATCGGCAAGGTCTCCCTCGTCGGAGCCGGCATGAAGTCGCACCCCGGTGTCACGGCCCGGATGTTCGAGTCCCTGGCCGAGGCGGGCGTCAACATCGAGCTGATCTCCACGTCCGAGATCCGTATCTCGGTGGTGTGCCGCGACACCGACGTGGATGCTGCTGTGCAGGCGATCCACACCGCGTTCGACCTCGACAGCGACGAGGCCGCGACTGTCTACGGAGGCACCGGGCGATGACAGGACCTACGGTTGCGGTCGTCGGCGCGACCGGGCAGGTGGGTGCCGTCATGCGCCGCCTGCTCGACGAGCGCGACTTCCCGGTCGGCGAGATCCGCTACTTCGCCTCCGCCCGCTCGGCCGGCACCACCCTGCCGTGGCGCGGCTCCCAGATCGTGGTCGAGGACGCGGCGACCGCCGACGTCTCGGGCATCGACATCGCGCTGTTCTCTGCCGGCGCCTCGTCCTCACGCGCTCTGGCCCCGAAGTTCGCCGCAGCAGGTGCCGTCGTCATCGACAACTCCTCCGCGTTCCGGATGGATCCCGAGGTGCCGCTGGTTGTCAGCGAGGTCAACCCCGAGGCGATCGCGGACGCGGCAAAGGGCATCATCGCCAACCCCAACTGCACGACGATGGCAGCGATGCCGGTGCTCAAGGTCCTGCACGACGAGGCCGGTCTCGTACGGCTGATCGCCTCGACCTACCAAGCGGTTTCGGGTTCCGGGCTGGCTGGTGTCGCCGAGCTCGACGAGCAGGTCCGCGCCGTCGCCGACGACTCCACCGGCCTCGTCCACGACGGCTCGGCGGTGACGTTTCCCGACCCGGTCAAGTACGTCCGCACCATCGCCTTCAACGTCATCCCGCTCGCCGGATCGATCGTGGACGACGGCTCGTACGAGACCGACGAGGAGCAGAAGCTCCGCAACGAGAGCCGAAAGATCCTTGGCCTGCCTGATCTTTTGGTCTCCGGGACGTGTGTACGGGTCCCCGTCTACAGCGGACACTCGCTGTCGATCAACGCTGAGTTCGCCCGACCGCTGTCGGTCGAGCGGGCCTACGAGCTGCTGGCGACTGCACCCGGCGTCGAGGTGACCGACGTGCCCAACCCGCTGCAGGCTGCCGGTGCCGACCCGTCCTTCGTCGGCCGGATCCGCCAGGACCCGGGCGTTCCCGACGGTCGCGGGATCGCGCTGTTCATCAGCAACGACAACCTCCGCAAGGGCGCGGCCCTCAACGCCGTCCAGATCGCCGAGCTGGTCGCTGCAAGGCTCACTGCCGGCGCCGGCGCTACCGCCTAAACACACACCGCCTAAACCCCCCTGCAGCACTGCACAGCGGGCGCTGGGACGCCCGTCCTGCAGTACTGCAACGGGAGCTGCGTTCGCTGCCGGGGGCCTAGCGGGCCTT
>JAWWOL010000004.1:0-4975 GCA_033851695.1 Frankiales bacterium | reverse complement strand
CGTTGCCGGCAGCGAGCGTTGCGGTCATGAGCGTCGCCACCCACAGGCCCAACAGGAACAGGCCGTAGTCGTGGGTGAGGGCACTGCTGGCACGCGCGGGGACGCCGTGCAGCACCCGAGTCTGCTCGGCCTCCAGCACGACCAGCACGACGATCGAGTGCCACAGCGCCAGCTTGGTGCCCGTGCGAAAGCTCGCCAGGAGGCTGACGCCCATGGTCTGCAGCGCGATGAAGTACGGGACCGGACCGGCAAGTCCGCCGAGAACGTGGAAGGCCATCCCCAGGTAGACCCCGTCGAGCAGCAATGCGAGCGTCAGCGCCGACAGGGCGAACCGGCGGCGGAGGCGCGCGGTCGCGATCACGCCGACTCCCGCCGACAGATAGATGACGGTCCAGAGCAGCAGGGTCCGTGGACTCACCGAGCGGTGCCCGGTCCGGGCCGCGAAGGCGACAAGGGTGGCGGAGGCTGTCGCCAGGCGGAGCCCGGCGGTCCACCGGAGACGTTCGACCAACGGCACAAGGCCACTGCTCACAGTTGAGGTCGACACAGCGTTTCTCACCCTTCGGAGTCTGGCGCGAACGGAAAGAGTGGATCGCCGTACGTGGGCGCCAGCGCGAGCTTGGGGTCCCGGGCGTCGATGCGATCCTGGACAAGCAGGAAGAGCAGTACGAGCAGCAACAGCCATAACGGAAAGACGGCATCTCGGATCAAGGCGGCGGCCAACGCGCCATAGCCGGTCGCTCGAGGTGCCGCTCCGGTGTGGCCGGGCGGTGTGCCGGCCTTCCCTGGGGTGGTGGGCAGGCCGGGTCCCGCGAGGTTCGGCGTCGAGGGCGCCGGAGCAGCAGTCGGCGCCGACGTCCGCGAGCTCGGGTGCGAGGGTGATGGCTGAGCAGTGGCAGTCGGCCGTGGTGCGGTTGGTGCCTGGGGCGTCGGCGCAGCAGGTGAAGGCAGCTGGGCCGGGGGCGGGCTGCCTGAAGGCCCTGAACCGGACGGAATGGCTGAGGGCACGCCGGAGGAGCCGTCGGCAGTACTGGCGGTCCACGCCAGGGTCGCGGTCGTCGCCTTGTTCTGTGCACCGTTCACGTCGTTGATCGTCGCGGTCACCTCGAACGTCCGATGGTCGCCCGGCCCCGCCAGCCACCCCGTCTGCAGATCGCCCTGCAGGGCCAGGGCCGCCAGCGAGCCCGCGAAGATAGTCGTCCCGGCAAAGGCGGAGCAGTCACCGGGCGTCCCACCGGCGCCCACGGAGATCGTCAGCTGCAGGTAAGCCGCCAGGTCGCCCGTCACGTCCCGCGCCACCATCGAGACCGGTGCGACAGGCGCCTGCTGATCCGACTCGGTGATCGTGATGCAGCGGACAGCGGTGCTGTCGGGCCGCAGCTCGGACTCGTCGAAAAGCGGGGTACCACCGGCGTCGTTGGTCAGGCCGCCGACGAGGCCGTACGACGCCAGCAGCCGGTTCGACCCCAGGTTGGAGGTCTGCGGGAGGCCGGTCAGCAGGCCAACGGTCAGGAGCGACAGCACCGCAAACGGCGCAAGGACGAGCCCAGCAGGGCGGCGGGTGCACCGCAGCGTCCTGAGGCGCGCGTCAGCCACTCCTCCCATGACGCATTCATCGGCAGTCGCACCCACGACATGAGGAGGTGGGAGACTCCGCCAATTTCTCGCTCAAGTCCCGGGACAAGCGGCCGATGGACAACTCCAATTGCCGTCGTCCCCCGGAGCAAACCAATGACAGTCAATGCTCGCCGCTTGCGCGTCGCCAGCTTCATCGTGGCAGCTCTGGTTGGCATCCTGGCCAGCGGAGGACTGATGTGGCGCGCCTCGTACGAGGCGTTCTCGGCGACGACGACCAACGGGCCCAACACCTGGTCGAGTGGCTCGGTATCCCTCAGCGCCACCAGCCCCGCGACCGCGTTGTTCAACGTCAGCAACATGAAACCGGACGGGGTGACGCACAGCGCCTGCATCAATGTCACCTACACCGGCAGCCTCGCCGCCACGGTCAAGCTGTACGTCGCGAGCGGCGGCCTCACGGGGTCCGGACTCGATCCGTACCTGAACTGGCAGATCATCGAGGGCACCGGATCGACGAACGCCAGCTGTTCGGGCTTTGTCGCCGGGTCCGCGCTGTACGGCAGCACGCCGACCGCCACTGACAACAGCGCGGCCCAGACCAACCTCACCCTGCACGACTTCGCCACGACCAAGACCGCGTTCGGGTCAGGTGTCGGCACCTGGGCACCAGCTGGGGGGTCGAACGCGACCGAGAGCTATCAGCTCGTCTACGAGCTGGCGAACACCAACTCTGCCGAGAGCAAGACGGCCAGCGTGACCTTCACGTGGGAAGCTCAGAACAGCTGATCTCCCAGGGCGTTAGCACCACAACGGGGCAGGAGGCCGGCTCTTCTGCCCCGGTGGTGCCGGCCCTGGTGAGGTACCTGCACCACGCGGCTCGCTGTCTGGCGATCATGGCGCTTGCAGCCGTTGCCGGACTCTGCTTCTGGGCGGAGACGCCGCGCATCTTCGGCGGAATGCCGATGGTGGTGCTCTCCGGCTCGATGCAGCCGAGGCTCGTACCCGGCGACGTGGTGATCGCCGCTCACACGGACCCCCATGCACTGAAAAGCGGCACGGTGATCGTTTTCCGTGAGCCGGGCAACGGCCGCCTGGTCGTCCACCGCTTGGTTCGGATCACCTCGTCCGGCGAGCTCGTCACCAAGGGAGACGCCAACCCGACCGAGGACAGCACGCTCGTGCCTCTCGCCAACGTCGTAGGTGTGGCCCGGCTGCGAGTTCCCGCTGTCGGCCTTGCGTCGTTCTGGTGGCAGACCGGCGACCGGCTGCGCGCACTGGGTGCCGCGCTCGCCATCCTCATGCTCTTGTTGATCGCCCGCAGTCCGGCGGAGCCTGGCTAGCCTCGGAGGCGCTCAGGCGGCAGAGCGGGCAGGCGGGGCGACCCGGCGGGGGGCGAGGGCGCTGCCGTCCGGCAGCAGCTCGCCGTTGTCATCGAAGAGCAGCACGCCGTTGCAGAGCAGGTGCCAACCCTGCTCGGGGTGGCTGGCGATCATGCGTGCGGCGTCGTGGTCGCACGCGTGGGCTTCGGGGCAGGTGGGGCGGTGTTCGCACATCGTGACTACGTCTTCTCGGTCTCTGGTGCGGTCTTGCCGGCATCATCGGTGTGCCGTACCTCACTGTTCGACACGTACACCATCGCCCACAATAGCCAACTCGGACGGTTTTTCCCGTCCAACTGGACCTGCTAGAGGCGTCCCTCCTGCTCCTGCGCCTTGGCGAGCACGCGGGGCCGCGGCACCCAGTCGGCCAGCATCACCGGCAGCCCGGCGGCCGTGGCAGCGTCGATCACGTCTGGGTCGTCGTCGACCAGGATCGCGACGGTGCCCCGCACGGACAGGGCGCGCAGGTGCGCCAGCTTGGCCTGCCGGGCCGGACGCCGGTCGTTCTCGCGGCGCATCAGCAGCGCGCCTTCGGGCAGCCCGTGGCTTCTCAGCCAGTGCAGGGTGTCCTGACGGCACCGCTCGGGCCGACCGGTGAGGTAGACCACCTCGTGGTCCTGCGCCAGCCGGTGGGCGACGGCGGCGCCCTCGGCCAGCAGCGGGTCCGAGATAGCGGCGGCGAAGAAGCCCGGCCAGCTCTTGGGACGCTGCTCGAGGTGGTGCAACCGGTGCCGGACGTCTGCCAGCACTCCGTCGATGTCGAGCACGGCGATCGGCGGCGGCGTCTCCTCGTGGGTGTGCACGACCTGATTCTTCCTTACCGGAGTGGTCCTTTCCGCCCCACGGGGCGACCCGGGCCGACTGCGACAGCGAAAACAGCGTGCTGGTGTCACGGGAAAAAGCACGTGACGACGGCGATATCGTCGTACTGGTGCTGGAGGTTCTGCGTTCCCGTGACTTCCGCTTGCTGTGGCTGAGCCAGTCGGCGAGCGTCATCGGCGATGCGCTGGTCATCGTGGCGATCGGGCTCTTCGTCACCAGGCTGACCCACCGCCCGAGCGACGTCGGCCTGGTGCTCGCGGCCTACTCGCTGCCGCTGGTGGTGTTCGTCCTCGTGGGCGGAGTGATCGCCGACCGGCTGCCCCGCCAGCTGGTGATGGTGGTCTCCGACCTGGTACGGATGGTGCTGCACGGGACGCTGGCGTTGCTGATCGCCAGCGGTGTGGTCCGGGTCTGGCACATGGTGGTCATCGGCGTGCTGTTCGGCGTCGCCGAGGCGTTCTTCCGTCCCGCGTACACCGGCCTTGTGCCGCAAACCGTTGCGGAGCAGGACATCCAGGCCGCGCAGGCACTCGGCGGGGTGAGCCGGGAGATCGCCACCTTCGCCAGCCCTGCGCTGGCCACGGTCCTGGTGCTGGGCGTCGGTGGTGCGGCTGCCTTCGGCCTCGATGCCGCCACTTTTGCCGTCTCGGCGCTGATGCTGTCGCGGGTGCGCGGCCGCAGGCGAGGCCCGGCCGGGGAGTCCGGCTCGATCATGGTGGAGCTCAAGCAGGGCTGGACCGCCGTACGAGAACGCTCGTGGGTCTGGGCGACCATCGTCGTCTACGCCGTGGCGCTGCTGACCGCGCTGGCGCCGTTCTTCGTCCTCGGCGCGACCGTGGCCAAGGACGTCTACGGTTCCGAGGCGATCTTCGGCTGGACGAACGCAGCCTGGGGCGCCGGCACCGCGACCGGCGCCGTCCTGGGCGCACGATGGCGTCCGCGCCGGCCGATGCTGGCCGGCATGCTCGCCTCCATCCCGTGGCCGGCCGCGATCGTGCTGTTCGCCGCGGGTCCTCCGCTGGCCGTGCTCTACCCGCTGATGGCCGTGGCCGGGGCGGGTGTCGGGGCCTTCGCCGTCTGGTGGGAAACCGCGCTGGCCCAACGGATCCCGCCGCATCTGCTCTCGCGGGTGTCTGCCTGGGACTGGATGGGGTCGTTGGCCTTGCTGCCGCTGGGCTACCTGCTGGCCGGCTCGG
>JAWWOL010000499.1:0-4479 GCA_033851695.1 Frankiales bacterium | reverse complement strand
TCGGGGCTGCCCAGCGGAGTGCTCGACTACGCCCTCGAGGTGCCGACCTACGGCGACCGCTTCGCGCCGTACAACCCTGTGCTGCCAAGCGATCCGGCGTTCGCGGTCGAGGGCGGGACGCTCTCCGGGGCCGACCTGGTCGCGGCCGGCGAGTCGCTCTGGCTCGAGCCGGGAGCGCGGGTGATCTCGACGTCGGACTTCACCGATGTCGAGTCCGTCGTACGGGGACTGCTGGGGCCGCTGTCGGTCGACGGGTCCGTGGTGCTCTGCCGCAACCTCGACCACGCGCAGCTCGAGAAGCGCGTGGCAGCAGAGAAAGCAACCCGCTCGCTGGTCTAGGCGCCTGCCCAGCGAGCCGAGTGCCGTGCCAGCCGGCTCTGGGCGCCGATAGCGGCGCTATCGTCGATTCCGGCGGCAGCGGCCCGGCTCCGCCTGATAGCGGCGCTATCGTCGAATCCGGCGGCTCTGGGCGCCGATAGCGGCGCTGTCGTCGATTCCGGCGGCTCCGGCCCGGCTCCGCCTGATAGCGGCGCTATCGGCGATTCCGGCGGCTCCGGGCGCCGATAGCGGCGCTATCGGCGATTTCGGCGGGGCGGTGAGTGATGCGGCCTGGGCAGGCTAGGCGCGGCCCCGTCGGTAGCGCTCGATCAGAGCGTTGGTCGAGCTGTCGTGGCCGAGCGCCGAGTCGGACGTGAGCTCCGGCACGATCCGGTTGGCCAGCGCCTTGCCGAGCTCGACGCCCCACTGGTCAAAGCTGTTGATGCCCCAGATGGCGCCCTGGGTGAACACCTTGTGCTCGTAGAGCGCGACGAGCTGTCCCAGCGTGCTGGGCGTCAGCCGGTCGATGACGATGGACGTCGTGGGGTGGTTGCCGGGGAACGTCTTGGCCGCGACCAGCTCAGGTACGACCCCCTCGGCGGCGACCTCCTCGGGCGTCTTGCCGAACGCCAGTGCCTCGGTCTGCGCCAGGAAGTTCGAGAAGAGCAGGTCCTGGTGCCGGCCGACCTGGTGCTCGGCCCTGACCACGCCGATGAAGTCGGCCGGGATCAGCTTGGTCCCCTGGTGGATGAGCTGGTAGAACGCGTGCTGCCCGTTGGTGCCCGGCTGCCCCCAGACCACCGGCCCGGTCTGCACCTGGACCGGCTCACCGTCACGGGTGACCCGCTTGCCGTTGCTCTCCATGTCGAGCTGCTGCAGGTAGGCGGAGAACTTCGAGAGGTATTGGCTGTACGGCAGCACGGCGAGCGTCTCGGCGCCGAAGAAGTCGTCGTACCAGAGGCCGATGAGACCCATCAGCACCGGCAGGTTGGCCTCGTACGGCGCGGTGCGGAAGTGCTCGTCCATCTGGTGGAAGCCGTCGAGCATCTCGCGGAACCGGTCGGGCCCGATGGCGACCATCAGCGAGAGACCGACGGCGGAGGTGTAGGAGTAGCGGCCGCCCACCCAGTCCCAGATGGGGAACATGTTGTCGGTCGAGATGCCGAACGCGCTGACCTTGTCGGCGTTGGTGGACACGGCGACGAAGTGCTTGGCCACGTCCGCATCGGCACCGAGCTGGCCGACCAGCCAGTCGCGTGCGGTGGTGGCGTTGGCCAGCGTCTCCTGGGTGGTGAAGGTCTTCGACACGACGATGAACAGGGTCTCGGCGGCGTCGAGGTCGCGGGTCGCCTCGGCGATGTCGGTGCCGTCGACGTTGGAGACGAACCGGAACGTGAGGCCGCGGTCGCTGAAGGCCTTGAGCGCTTCGTACGCCATGGCGGGGCCGAGGTCGGAACCGCCGATGCCGATGTTGACGACGTTGCGGATGCGCTTGCCGGTGGTGCCGACCCACTCGCCGGAGCGGACCTTGTCACTGAACCCGGTCATCCGGTCGAGGACCTGGTGCACCTCGGCGACGACGTCGACCCCGTCGACCACCAGCTGGGTGTCCCGCGGCATCCGCAGGGCGACGTGCAGGACGGCGCGGTCCTCGGTGTTGTTGATGTGGTCGCCGGCAAACATCGCAGCGGCCCGTTCGCGGACCCCCGCTCGCTCGGCGAGGGCGACCAGCAGCTGCAGGGTCTCGTCGGTGAGCCGGTGCTTGGAGTAGTCCAGGTGCACGTCGACGGCGTCCGCGGTCAGGCTGGTCCCCCGCTTGGCGTCCTGCTCGAACAGCTCACGCAGGTGGACGTCGCGTACCTTGGCGTAGTGGCCGCTCAGCGCCCGCCACTCGTCGGTCTCCTGGATCTGCACCGCGCACCTCCGCCGGGTCCCGTACCTACCGGTGACGACCCTAGCCCGGGGGCGGGTGCCCAAACGGAACAGCCCGGCGCACAGGCGCGGCCGGGCCAACGGCGGTCGGGTGGACTAGGTCCAGGAGTTGCCGGCGAGCATCGTCGCCGGCCGAGTGATCGCTGCAGCATGCACGGAGTCCCCCAGGATGACCGAACGGACCCCGCCGAGCTGACAGAGTGACCGATACCGGAACAATAGCCCCATCGGCTCGGGAGCAACAGACCCTGCGCGCCCGAGATGCGCCCGGCCCCCGCGGGAGCGACCGGAACCCCTCGCTACCAGGCAAATCTGGCGAGCGGGCCCCACTGCGCCGGACCCGACTGCTCGTACGTCCACAGGCTCGCGCCGATCGCCCCGGCCCGCTTGGCGCTGTCGAGGAACCGCCAGGTCTCCGCCGCCGTCGGTACGCCCGGCCGGCCGCCCTCGTCGGCCATGTCGTAGGACTGGCCGATCACGGTCACCGGCTTGCCGAACCTGGCGAGCAGCTGGATCGAGCCGGCCGCGAGCGCGCCCGGCTCGTTGCAGGACCAGTAGTCCATCGGGGCGAAGGCATCGATGTACGGGGCCTCCGCCGCGTACGGGTAGGTCTTCAGCTGCCAGGTCGTCGGCCGCATCACCGTCGCCACCACGGGCCGGCCACGGGCAGCACGGCGGACCAGCGACAGGTAGTAGGAGACCCGCTTGGGGTTGTTGAACGTGTCCTCGTTGATCGTCTCGATGTCCGGGCTGAACCCGTCGATCTTCTGCCCGTCAACGGTGTACTTCAGGGCCGCTCTCGCCCGGATCGCGTCCCGGGCCGGGTTGGACAGGGACGGGAAGTCCCAGGCGATCACCTTGAGCCCCGCGGCGTGCGCTGCCGGCAGCAGGGCGTGCAGCAACGGGTCGCCGTAGTAGCCCTGCTTCGACCCGCCGGTGCGGACCCACAGCGAGGTGAGCCCGGCGGCCTTGGCCTTGGCCACCACCGTCGGGATGTTGACGTGACTGGTCCGCCACGTGGTCAACCACATCCCCTTGCCGGAGATCGCGGTGAGGTCCGGCGTGTGCTTGGGCACCGGCAACGGCTTGGGGATCTTGCTCAACGGGACCGCCGGCGTCGGGGTCCTGTGGTGCGGAGGCGGCGGCCCGGTCGGCCTCGGCGGTGGCGGGCAGGGCTCCGGCTGGACGGCGGCCGCCGGCAGCGCGTACAGGTTCGGCTGCTTGCCTGGTTGGGCGGTGACACCGGGCGTGCCGGAGGCCACCGGCGTCGCCGAGGGTGCGGTGGGCGACGGCTTGACCACCGCCTTGTGCCCCTCACGCTTCGGCGCCACCAGGATCGCGGTCAGCACGAGCAGGCCCACAGCACCGAGCGTGGCAGCCATGGCTACCAGGTTGGGGCGCGACTCGGAACGGACGTGCCGGGGCATTGCACCAGTGTGCGTCGGATCCTGCCCATCGGGGGTCACACGTGGGGAGACGAATGAGCAGCCGGTCAGGTTCGCCGACGGCCCCGAAATGTCCGACCCTTGGTAGCGAATGTCGCCGCGAGGCCGGCTCGTCCGTTGTAGCGTGAAGATCGGTACTGCACGGGGCAGTGGTCCGTTGAGGATCCATTGAGCGGCCGCCCTGACAGCAGGGCGCGGAAGGGACCAGCGATCCTCGTGCCCAGCGTGCGCCGACGCCGGCTGCCGAGGCGGGCGCCGGGCGAGGCCGCCCTCGAGCAGGCGCTCCGGGAGCTGGCGGAGGCTCATGCCGAGCTGGCCCGCCGGCAGAGCTTCACCGACGCGCTCCTCGAGACCATCGAGGTGGGGATCGTCTCCTGCGACGCCGAAGGTCGCTTCGTGGTGAGCAACCGGGCGGAACGCGCGATGTTCGGGCTCGAGTCCGGCCTCGACGGTCTGCTGCCGGAACACCTGCCCGCGCTCATCGACGTGCTGACGCCCGAGGGCCGGCCGCTGACTGCGGACGAGTACCCGCTGATGCGGACGCTGCGGGGCGACACGGTGTCCTCGTACGACGTGCGGGTCGGCCCGGTGGGTGCACCCCACCGGGAGGTCGTAGTCCGAGGCAGCCAGATCCGGGGTCCCGAGGACGAGCTGCTGGGTGCTGTCGCCGCCCTGACGGACGTCACCGCCGAGCGCACCGCGTCCCGCGCTCTGGTTGAGGAGCGCCGCAGGCTCACCGAGGCGCAGCGGCTGGGGCAGCTCGGCAGCTTCGTGCACGACTTCA
>JAWWOL010000481.1:0-2681 GCA_033851695.1 Frankiales bacterium | reverse complement strand
ACAGCGGAGACAGGGCGAACAGCGCTGTGCCCACCAGCACGAGGTGCGGCCGCCGTCCGATCAGCTCGTAGAGCATCCGGGCGAACAGTCCGGACGTCACGAGGATCACCACGAGCTCCGCCACCATGATGGTGGTGTGGTGCAGCATCGCGTGGGCCGCGACCCACAGCGGAACCTCGGCCAGCGGCAGCACGTGGCCGAAGATGTCGCGGGTCATGAACGACCAGGACAGACCCTGGCCGTGGGCGGCCTGGGCGTTGATGAAGTCGTCCGCGAACCAGCTGCCCTGGATCAGTCCCGTCCCGATGATCAGCGCCTGCACCGCGAGAATGACGGCGGTCCCTAGGACCCAGTACTTGCGGGAGACGGTCGTTGCGGGGGCGTAGGCGACCTCGGTGATAGCCCGTCGTCCGGCTGTGCGGGACTCGCTCAACGGCACAGGTCCGCGGGGGGCGTCGCGCGGCGAGGCCCCGTCGGGCGGGTCTGCGGCGTCTGCACCTCGTTCTCCCAGTTCTTGGGTGACCGGCGTCGGTTCGGCTCACCCTACACGCGAGTGGAGGTCTGCAGGCGGACCTCGAGCCTCCTGTGCACGCCCCTGTCGGGGTCGGCGCGGCGGCTCAGGCGGAGCGGCTAGGCCGACTCAGCAGAGGCGGCCTTTTGCCGGCGCACCTGGCGCAGCTCGAGCTTGGCACGGGGGCTGGCCACGCGGCCGAGGTGCTGGAAGAACCGCCAGACCTCGATGGCGCTGAACGATGTCGTCCCGGCGTTGCGGTTCTCGAACACGTAGGGCAGCTCGACGGTCTTGGACCAGTTGGTCCTGGCCAGGATCTCCATCAGCATCTTGAAGCCCTGCGGCCGCAACGTCACCCCGTCGAGAAGGCTGCGCCGGAACGCGAAGAAGTTGCCGCCGGGGTCGGTCAGCTTGCGCGTGCGCGGCAGGAACAGATGGATGATCTCGCGAGACCCGACGGAGGCAGCGAGCCGCCAGCGGCCGCCTAGACCCGCCGCGCTGCCGCCGGGGATGTAGCGGCTGGCGATGGCCAGGTCCGCCTCGCCTCGCATGATCGGCAGGATGAGCTCGGGGGTGAGCTCCGGGGGGTGTTGCAGGTCCGAGTCCATCACACAGATGACTGCGCCGCGAGCTCGCGCGAAGCCGGCCGCGAGCGCCCCCGACATGCCGCCGTCCCGGTGACCGGGCTCACGGTGCAGGACGTCTACGGGGAGTCCGGTCGCCTTGAGCTTGCGGACGACGTCCGGAGTCTCGTCCTCACTGTCGTCCACGAAGAGGATCTCGATGACGGAGCCGAGCGTCGGAGCGCTCTGCTCGGACTCGTCGAGCAGGACTCCGCAGGCGGCGAGCAGCCGGGCCACCAACGGGTCGATGTTCGCTGCCTCGTTCCGGCACGGGATCACATACGTGACCAAGGGCTCGGTGCTCACAGTGCGGGCGTCATCTGCAGCCGCGTTCAGGTCGATGACTCGCTCCGGGTCTCAATCAGGGGTGGGTGGTCCTGCGCTCTGTGCCTCCGCCGAGGCGCCTCAGTCGCTGGCATCGTGCAGTGGCCCCTATCGGCTGTCGCAGGCCTCAGTGAAGTCAAGGAGAGAGCATTCCGGTGACGTCCTCGGGGGTTGAGTGGACAGACTAGCGGAGGACCCGCGCCGGATCGGAGAGGCCCGCTCAGCCGAGACGACGGCGGGGGAGCCGCGCAGCGAGCCGCTTTCCCGCCGGAGCCAGCGCGCCGGCAACCCGCGGGTGCGCCTTGATCACCTGGTTGATCGCCGTCGCGATCCGGTAGAGCGTCTGCTCGTCGGCCAGCCGCTGCCGTTCGAGGAACGTCGACAGCTCCGCACGCGTCCGCTCGAGCTCGGCGTCCCTCAGGTCCACGGCTGCCTGCAGCTCGTCCAACCGGCCGAGCACCACCCGCTCGTGTGCCTCGTGCTCGGCGATCCGGCCGCGCAGCCAGACGACCTCGTCGGTCAGCTGACGTCCGGACTCTTCGGCGCGGGCCGTGGCGTCCTCACTCGCGCGCAGCCGGCGCTCGAGCTCCCTGATGTAGTCGCGCGCCACCACCGCGTCCTGCCGGTACTGGTGCAGCTTGGCCAGCGTGTCGTTGACCCGGCCGGTGGGGCCCTGGTCGCCACGCCCCCGTCGATCGGTGCTGGAGGTGAGCTCGACGCCGCCCTGCCGGATGCCCGGGTCGCTCGCGTGGAGCGGCGTCTGCTGGACGGCCGTGGAGCCGGAGGCGAACGCGATCTGGTCGGCGACGAGGGCCGGGGCGAGGGCCCGGTCGAGCTTGGCCGGCTCGCGGTAGAGCTTGAGCAGCAGAGCCTCCTCAGCCCTGGCCGCCGCCGCGTCCATCACCTGGATGCTGTGGTCGGTCGGCTCGGTCGGGAGCGCCTGGAGCACGTGCGCCCAGCGGGTCCGCAGCGTCTCCAGGTTGCGGAGGTAGAGGAACCGCTGGTAGTAGGCGTGCGAGGACTGGGACTGGGCGTGCACCAGCGCCGCGGTCGGCTCGTAGATCACCCGCAGGCCTGCGTTGTGGACGCGCAGGCACAGGTCGACGTCCTCGAAGTAGGCCGGGTAGAAGATCTCGTCGAACCCGTTCAGCTGGGCGAAGACCCGGCGGTCGACGAGCATGCCCGCCCCCGAGCAGTAGGCCGTGTCCCGGCGCTGGCGGTGC
>JAWWOL010000467.1:0-3396 GCA_033851695.1 Frankiales bacterium | reverse complement strand
CGAACGAGGCGAGGTTGCCGGTGACCCGGTCGTCGAACCGGGCGCCGAGGGTGATCAGCAGGTCGGCCTTCTGCAGCGCGGTGACGGCGGCGACCGTGCCGTGCATGCCGGGCATCCCGAGGTGCAGGGTGTGGCTGTCCGGGAACGCGCCGCGCGCGGTCAGCGTCGTGACGACCGGGATTCCGGTCAGCTCGACCAGGGTCCGCAGCTCCTCGGAGGCCCGCGCCTTGAGCACGCCACCTCCGACGTAGAACACCGGCCGCTTGGACCCGACGATCAGCCGGGCGGCTTCCTTGACCTGCTTGTTGTGCGGCTTGGTGGTCGGCTTGTAGCCGGGCAGGTCCATCGTCGGCGGCCAGGCGAAGTGCGTCTGGGCCTGCAGGATGTCCTTGGGGATGTCGACGAGTACCGGCCCCGGCCGGCCGGTCGAGGCGATGTGGAAGGCCTCGGCAATGGTCCGCGGGATGTCATCCGCGTGCTGGACCAGGAAGTTGTGCTTGGTGATCGGCATCGTGATGCCGCAGATGTCCGCCTCCTGGAAGGCGTCCGTCCCGATCGCGGCACTGGCCACCTGGCCGGTGATGGCGACGATCGGCACGGAGTCCATGTACGCGTCGGCGATCGGCGTGACCAGGTTGGTCGCACCGGGACCCGACGTGGCCATGCAGACACCGACCCGCCCCGTCGCGAGCGCGTAGCCCTGCGCGGCGTGGCCGGCGCCCTGCTCGTGCCGGACCAGGATGTGCCGCAGCCGGGAGTCGAACAAGGGGTCGTACGCGGGCAGGATCGCCCCGCCGGGAATGCCGAAGACGACCTCCGCCCCCGCCGCCTCGAGACTGTGGACGAGGGACTGCGCTCCGGTCACCTGCTCTGACATGGGGCCTTCTCCGGTCGGTACGGGTTCTGACGGGTTCTGACGGGGATGGACGGGGTGCGGACAAACAAAAACCCCTCGGCCACGAGGGCATGCGAGGGGTTGCGCGCTGGCGTGACGTGAGGTCAGCCGGCGCGCTCAATAACTACGAGGCGGGTGTTGGACACGGAGAAAGACTGTCTCAGCGATCTCCGCCTGTCAACCGGACCTCGCCAAGGTCTCACGATGCGGTCCCCTTCGGGCGGTGGAGGCCGATCGAACCCGGGACGCGCGGGACACGCGGGACAACTCAGTGAGCCTCGGCCGCCGCGACGGTGAGCTGCGCCGGCACGTTGCCGTTGATCCGGGCGAGCAGCTGTGCGCCGATGATCGGTGCGTTGGCGGCGAGCAGCGGTCCGATCTCCGCTGCCGGCCCCGCCTTGGCGAACAGCCAGCCCTGCGCGAGCGTCGCGCCCATCGCGGCGAGCTGTTGAGCCTGGCCGGCCTCCTCGACACCTTCGGCGATCAGCGACATCCCGAGGTCACCGGCCAGCCGTACGATCGCGCGGGTCAGCGACGCGACGTCCTGGTCCTGGTCCAGCCCGGCGACGAAGGACCGGTCCACCTTGACCGTGTCGACCGGCAGCACCCGCAGGTAGGACAGCGACGACCAGCCGGTCCCGAAGTCGTCGACGGCAAGGCCCACACCCAGGTCGCGCAACATCTGCAGCTTGGCGACCGTACGGTCGGCGTCGTCGATCAGCACGCTCTCGGTGAGCTCCAGGGTGAGGTGGCGTGCTTCCAGCTGGTGTGCCCGCAGGGTGGTCGCGACCGACTCGACCAGCCGCGGTGCCTGCAGCTGACGAGCGGAGACGTTGACCGACAGGCGCACCTCGATCCCCTGGCGGCGCCAGCGGGCGACCTGCCGGCAAGCCTGGTCCAGCACCCAACGGCCGATCGGCACGATCAGCCCGGACTCCTCCGCGAACGGGATGAACTCCAGCGGCCCGACCGACCCGCGAAGCCGGGATTCCCACCGCAGCAAGGCTTCTACGGACACGACACGACCAGTGCGCATGTCGACGACGGGCTGGTAGACAACCGCCAGCTCGCCTCTGTCGATGGCACCACGCAGCTCTCGTTCCAGCTCCACCTTGCGCAGCACGTGCGCGTACATCTCGGGCTCGAACAGCTCGACCCGGCCCTTGCCGAGCGCCTTGGCGCGGTACATCGCCAGGTCGGCGTCGCGGACGAGGCCGTCCGCGTCGTCGGCGGGGCACGCGACGGCGACACCGATGCTCGCGCTCACCGAGATCTCGGCGTCGCCGAGCAGGAACGGCGCCTCGAGCACCTGCAGCAGCCGCATGGCGACTTCGCGCGGGCCGCCGAGCTCGGTGCACGGGGGCAGCAGTACGGCGAACTCGTCACCGCCGAGCCGGGCCACGGTGTCGTCGGGGCGCACCGCCTCGAGCAGCCGGTCGGCGGCCCGCTGGAGCAGCAGGTCGCCCATCGCGTGACCCAGGCTGTCGTTGACCGCCTTGAACCCGTCGAGGTCGATGAACAGCAGCGACACGTGTTGGCCGTCGGTCAGGGCGAGCAGCGCCTCGCCGATGCGGGCACGCATCCGGGCCCGGTTGGCCAGCCCGGTGAGCTCGTCGCTGAAGGCGAGCTCGGTCAGCCGGTGCTCGAGCGTCTTGCGCTCGCTGATGTCGCGGGTGTTGATCACGATCCCTCGTACGACCGCGCTGTCGAGCCGATCGGTGAACACCGACTCGACGTAGCGCCACTCGCCACGGGCGTCGCGGACGCGATTCTCGATGACGGTCGCCCGAAACTGCTCAGCATCGGCGCCGCGCTCGTGCGCGAGGCGGAGCGCCCCGACGAACCGCAGGTGCGCCTCGCTGAAGTCCAGGGGGTGCACGAGGTCGACCAGCAGCTGCCCGATCAGCTCGCCCTCGCGGTAGCCGAAGATCCGCTCGACCGCGGCACTCTGCCAGATGATCCGGCCGTCTGCGTCGACCACCGTCATCACATCGCTGGAGCCCTGCACGAGCGAGCGGAACAGGTCCTCGCGTTCGGCCAGGGCGCGACTCAGGCCGAGGGTGTCGAGGACGGCGACCGCCTGCCGCGCCAGCACCGTCGCCACCAGCAGGAAGATCAGCCCGATCTCCACCAACCCCGGGTCGTGACCGATCGCGAGGTCGGCGACGGCGGCCAGGGTGGCGACGACGAGCGCCACGTACGGCAGCAGGGCCATCGCCCTGGTCGGCAGGCGATCCGCCGGCAGGTCGGCGGCGGTCAGGTCCTCGACCCGCCCACCGGCGAGCGCCATCATCAGATAACCGGCGAACCAGCCGATCTCGAGCAGGTGACCGCCGGTGTAGGTCTGGTGCCGCGAGGACACGGCGTAGACGAGGTCGGTGGCGCCGAGCAGGAACACGGCGCTGACCCCGATGACCACCGGCGTACGGGACGCCCGCGACATCCGGCGGATCAACAGCAGGCCCAGGCTGACCACGACCGTGTCGGTGACCGGGTAGAGC
>JAWWOL010000401.1:0-13128 GCA_033851695.1 Frankiales bacterium | reverse complement strand
CGCCAGAACGGCAGCAGCCCGGCGACCGGGATGCCGGTGCTCTCCTTGACCGAGGACAGCTTGACCCCGGCCACCGAGTCGGGCCAGCCGCGGAAGACCGTGACCTGGTTGTCGTGCACCCCGACGTAGTACTGCCGGTGCAGGTAGGCCCGGCCACCGAGCACCGCAGCCACGACGATGGCGACGAGCACCAGCAGGATCAGGGCGAGGCGGAGGGGGTGCCGTCTGCGGGGTGCGGCATGGGCGAAACCGTAGGCGCGTACGGCGGTGGGGGACTTCTTGGCCACCGTCATCAGCGAGGCCCTGGCCGCCGGGGTGTCGGGGCGGGGTAGCGACTCGGCCACGTGCTCGGCAGCAGCACCGGCCACGACGACGTCGTCCCTGCCGCCCGATCCCGGCTCCTCGAGCACCTCGGCAACGATGCAGGTGATGTTGTCGGGGCCGCCGCCGCGCAGCGCGAGCTCGACCATCCGGTCGACGGCCGTCTGCGGGTCCGGCAGCTGCAGGGCCTCGCGCAAGGTCTGGTCCGAGACCACGCCGGAGAGCCCGTCGCTGCACAGCAGGTAGCGGTCGCCGGGCTTGGTGTCGCGTACGGACAGGTCGAGCTCGAGCTCGTCGTCCCCCTTGAGGGCGCGCAGGATCAGCGCCCGCTGCGGGTGGCTGCTGGCCTGCTCGAGGGTGATCCGGCCCTCGTCGACGAAGGACTGGACGAGCGTGTGGTCGTGGGTGATCTGGGTGAGCTCGCCGTCGCGAAGCAGGTAGGCCCGGGAGTCGCCGATGTGCAGCAGGCCGATGCGGGTGCCGGCGACGAGCATCGCGGTCAGCGTGGTGCCCATGCCGGACAGGCTCGGGTCGAGCGCGATCAGCTCGCGGAGGTGGTCGTTGGCGTCGTAGGCAGCATGGCTCAGGGCGGCCAGCAGGTCGGCGCCGGGCGCGTCCTCGTCCAGGGGGGCCAGCGCCGCGATGGCAACGGCACTGGCCACCTCACCGGCAGCCGCGCCGCCCATGCCGTCGGCGACGGCGAGCAGCCGCGGGCCCGCGTAGAGCGAGTCCTCGTTGCCGTCGCGGAGCAGTCCGACGTCGGAGCGCGCGGCGAAGCGCAGTCCGGTCATCGGCGGAGCTCGATCGCGGTCTTGCCGATCCGGATGGCCACGCCGGGCGGCACGATGGTCGGGCGGGTCACCTTGTCGCGATCGAGGTAGGTGCCGTTGGTGGAGCCGAGGTCCTCGATCAGCCACTGGCCGCTCTGGGGCACGAGCCGCGCGTGCCGGGCAGACGCGTAGTCGTCGGTCAGCACCAGGGTCGAGTCGTCGGCCCGGCCGATCGTGATGGTCTCGTCCCCGAGGTGCATGCTCGTGCCGGTCAGCCCGCCCGCGGTGACCACCAGCTTGCGCGGGATCCCTTTGCCCTTGGGCGGTCTGGCCGCCTTGCGCTGCGTCGGCTTGGTCACCACCGGTGGGGCGATCGTGCGTGCGCCGCCGGTGCCGTTGAGGTCGTTGCGCATCACGCGTACGGCGGTGAGCACGAACAGCCACAGCACGGCCAGCATGCCGATCCGGATGGCGAAGATCGCGAGGTCCGGAACGGTGTTGCTCTGCACTAGGAGCCGTCCGGGTCGCGCAGGAACACCAGCACGGTCGAGCCCAGCGCGATCCGCTGGCCGCTGTTCATCAGGGTCGGCGCCGAGACCGGCGAGCCGTCGAGGGTGGTCCCGTTGGTCGAGCCGAGGTCCTCGACCCAGGCCCCGCCGTCGCGCAGCTCGACCTGGGCGTGGTGCCGGGAGACCCCGGGGTCGGACAGCCGCAGGTCGGCGTCCTGGCCGCGGCCGATGATCGTGGCCGGCTTGACCAGCGGGGTGGCCCGCTGGAAGCCGTTGGCCTCCGGGCTGCCGGCGTGCGCGGTGCCGTCGGAGCTCACGACCAGGCGGGGGTTGCCGGTGAAGACGTGCGGATCCTGCTTGGCAGCGATGATCTGGGTCAGGTTGGGGTCGACGACTCCGCCCCGGTGCTGCAGGCCACCGTGCGCGGAGCTTGCGTCGACGACGTTGCTGCGCACGTGGAACATGCCTGTGTCGAGCGACGGCTCCTGCTCGAGGGTCACCGCCACCTCGCCGAGGAACGACCACTGCTGCTCGGCGGCCGCCTCCTCCACCATCGTGGCCAGCTCGACGCCGAGCTGCTTCGCGTACGGCGATAGACGTGCGTAGTCGGCGTCCCCGAGCTCGACGACGTACTCGTTCGGCACCAGCACCCGGCCGGCGCCGACGATGGCCTTCTTGTCGAGGGCCTCACGCTCGAGCGCGGCCGCGATCTCGACCGGTTCGACGTTTCCTTTGAAGGCACGGGCGAAGGCACCCTCGACGAGGCCTTCGAGCCGGCGCTCGAATCGCTGCAGAACTCCCACGCCGACTCCCTTCCCGGCTCATGGTGATCGTATCCGTGTTCGAGGCGGTGGCCGTGCGTGGTAGCCTCAGCGACGCTGTCTGTGGACAGCTGGGGCAAGTGGCGGAATGGCAGACGCGCACGGTTCAGGTCCGTGTGTCCGTGAGGACGTGGGGGTTCAACTCCCCCCTTGCCCACCAAACCAACGAGCCGGCCAGGCGCCTCGTGCCAAGGCCGGCTCGAGGCGTTCGAGCCCGGAGCGGCTCAGTCCGTGGCCCCGCCGGTCGCCGACAGCTGGTCGACCTTCGCATGCAGGAGGGCGTTCTCCTCGCGGATGGCGCGCAGCTCGGCCATGACCTCGGCCAGCGTCGTCTCCTTGCGCTCCTCCGCCTCCCGTACGTCGCGCAGCTGGTCGATGAACCACGCGGCGACCGAGGCGGTGACCACGCCGACAACGGCAATGCCCACCACCATGAGGGCGACCGCGACCAGCCGGCCCTCGACGGTGACCGGCACCGCGTCGCCGTACCCCACCGTGCTGATGGTGGTCGCGGCCCACCAGAGCGCGTCGCCGAACGTCCGGATCGTCGACCCGGGCGCGTCGCGCTCGGCGTCGTACATCGCGGCGGCCGCCACGAAGAGGAGGACGACGGCCGAGCCGGTGACGGCCGCGGCTACCCGGACATGGGTCGTACTCCGGCTGCGGCGGGCGAACACCCCGAGCACCGCGCCGAGCCGGGCCAGCTTGAGCAGGCGCAGCGGCCGGGCCGTCGGGATGACCACGACCAGCAGGTCCAGCGGGTGCGTACGGACGAAGTGCCAGCGCCGTTGGGCGAGGTAGAGCCGGGCCAGGTAGTCGACGAGGAACAGCGCCCAGATGACGTAGTCGCAGATCCGCAGCGCGAGGGCGAGCGGGCCGGGCGGGTGTCGCCACAGCAGGTCGACCAGGAGGCTGACCAGGAACAGCGCCGCCAGCACGGCCAGCGGCGCGGTGGTCCGGCGCTCCCACTCGGCGTAGCCGTCGGCGGCGCGGAGCTCGCGGGCCCGGGACATCACGTTGGTCAGCATCTCGCAGGCCGGGTCCGGTACGGGTCACCCACGCCGGTCATCCGTCGCGGCGCACCCGGTCGTGCCGCCGGCGGTTCCGGGTGAAGTAGGCGAGGTAGAGCAGGAAGCCGGCGCCCAGGCCGCCCACGGCCAGCTCGTACGTGGCCGGGCCGTCGACCGCCGGGAGGATCACCACCTGCAGCCAGGCGGGCGAGGTGACCAGCGCGAACCACCACCAGCGTTCGGGCGCCGGCCGGCCTCGGCGATGCGCTCCTCTGGTCACCGACCCCCCGCCTCCCCTGGGCTACCCCGCCATGGTGCCCCAGCGGAGGGCGGCGTGGGGTGGTCGCTTCGTTCACAGGCCGGCTTCAGGTTGCCTTCAGGGGAGGGACCGAAGGTCGACGTACGGGGAGCTCTGAGGTGGCACGACGAGGCAAGGAGACTTCCGATGGTCGAGGACATGGGAGATTTCGGTACGGGCGTGACGCCGCCGCCACCCCCGGGTGAGCAGCCGGCGCCGTCCAGAGCGCGCAGCCGGGCTCGTGGTGCTGCGGCCGGCATCGGGGTGGCCCTGGTGGTCGGGGCCGGCGGCATCGCCGTGGCCAACTCCGGCTCGGCCGCCACGAGCAGCCCCGGCGCGGCACCGACCAGCGAGGGCGCACCGACCCCTGCTCCCCAGCACGGACTCCCGGGCGGAGGCGCAGGAAAGTTCCGCGGCGGCCCCGGCCGCGTTGGTGGCGTAGGGGGCGTGCTCCACGGCACGTTCGTCGTCAGCAAGTCCGGCGGCGGCTACCAGACCGTGCAGGTCCAGACCGGCACCGTCGACAGCGTCTCGTCGACCTCGCTCGCCGTCACCAGCAAGGACGGCTGGAAGTTCACCTACGTGGTGAAGGCGGGCACGAACGTCAACGCCCAGCGCGACGGCATCGCCTCGATCAAGAAGGGCGACGAGGTGGTGGTCAACGCCACCCTGAGCGGCAAGACCGGCACCGTCGACCGGATCACCGACAAGACCGAGCTGGCGAAGAACCCGCCCGCGTTTAGTGGCGGCGAGGGCGGGTTCATGCGCGGTCCAGGCAAGGGTGCCCCTCCCTCGGTGCCGGCCAACCCCGGCACCGGCACCTGACCCAACCCGCGTAACGACGAGCGCCCGGCCGGTCATCCGGCCGGGCGCTCGTGCTTTGCCGCAGGTCACCGCCCTCCAGACCCCCGGACCGGGCCCAGGAGGGACTCACAGCGACCTCGCAGGTTTGGGACAGCATGGTCCCAGCACGCATGCCGAATCTCTTCTCATGTCGCTTTCGATTCTTCGCCGGCGCAAGTCGCTGGCAGTCAACTCATGTCTGGCCGTCGTGCTCATCGCGGCGGTCGGCTTCGCGTACGAGACCGTTGGGACGAGCAGCTCCAGTGCCGCGACCACGGTCCGCACCGGTACGGTCCAGAAGGGCACCGTGGTCTCGACGGTCTCGGCCTCCGGGTCGCTGATCTCGCCGAGCGACCTCGCCCTCGGCTTCGTCACCGGCGGGACGCTACGCCAGGTCTACGTCAAGGTCGGCCAGCAGGTGAAGACCGGTCAGGTCCTCGCCAAGGTCGACGACACGACCCAGCAGGAGGCGCTGACCACGGCCAAGAACAGCCTGGCCAGCGCCGAAGCCAGCCGCACCGTGCTGCTGCAGGGGCAGACCTCGCAGCAGAAGGCGGCCGCCGCGGTCCAGCTCCAGCAGGCGTCGGCGCAGATCACGCAGGCTGAGAACAACGTGACGTTCACCCAGAAGAGCAACGCCAACGACGCCGCGAACTCGGCCGCGGCTGCGCAGACGGCGCAGGCGGCGGTCACCGCAGCCAAGTCCGCGCTCGCCGCCGCCAACGCGACCCTGGCGACCGACCAGGTGAGCAACAAGAACGCGGTCACGGCCGACCAGACCAAGGTCGACCAGGCGAACCAGACGCTGACCCAGGCGTCCGACCAGCTCACCCAGGCACAGCAGCAGCAGGCCTCCACCGCGCTGAAGGACGAGCAGGCGCTGGCGCAGGCTCAGCAGCAGGTCACCTCGGCGCAGCTGTCGTACCAGAGCCAGGTCGCCCAGCAGGCCGTGGCCGCCACCCCGCCGACCGCTAGCCAGGTGACGCAGGCCAACTCGCAGGTCGCCTCGGCGCAGGTCCAGGTCGACTCCGCACAGCGCGCCCTGGACGGCACGGTTCTCAAGTCCCCGTCCGCCGGCACGGTGATGTCGATCAGCACCCTGGTCGGCGGGACGGTCTCCTCCAGCAGCTCGAGCAGCTCCTCCAGCAGCGCCGCTACGGGTTCGACCGGGTCCACCGGTTCGACGGGTTCGACCGGTTCGACCGGCGGCACTTCCACCGGTACGACCGGCGGTACGACCGGCGGCACGTCCACTGGTACGACCGGCGGCACGTCCACCGGTACGACCGGCGGCGCGTCCACCGGCTCGACCGGCTCCACCTCTACCTCCTCGTCGACCGGCACCGCCACGGTCGGGGCGGCCGACTACGTCCCTGACTCGTCGATCGCCGGGCACACGGCCACCGTCACCAGCGGTGACACCGGGTTCCTCGTCCTCACCAACATCACCGGCCTGCAGGTGCAGGCCTCGTTCTCCGAGGACGACACGGCCAACCTCAAGCTCGGCCAGGGCGCGACGGTCTCGCTCAACGCGCTGCCCAACTCCCCGATCAATGCCAGCGTCTCGTGGATCGCCTCCACCGGTACCTCGGCCAGCGGCGTCGTCTCGTACACCGTCGACCTCACCCTGAAGAACCCGCCGGCAGGCCTGAAGCCAAGCCAGTCCGGCAGCGTCTCGGTGATCCTCAAGGAGGCGGACAACGCGCTGTACGTGCCGAGCACCGCGGTCACCACCGCAGGCGGCGTCTCCACCGTGACGGTGGTCAACGGCAGCACCCGGACTCCCAAGGTCGTCACGGTGGGCGTCGTCGGAGACACCACGACCGAGATCAAGTCCGGCCTCAGCCTTGGTGACACGGTCGCCCTGTCGACGACCACCACCGGCAGCACCGGCTTCCCGGCCGGCGGCTTCCCGGCCGGCGGCCGAGGGGCTGCCACCACCGGCGGCCTCGGTGCGGGCCTGGGCACCACCACGACCGGAGGCAAGGGATGACCGTCCCGCAGCAGGGTGACCACCGGGTCATCGAGATCGCCAAGGCGGTCAAGACCTACGGCGAGGGCGAGACGGCGGTGCACGCGCTGCGCGGGATCGACCTGGTCGTCGAGCGCGGCGACTACGTGGCCATCATGGGCGCCTCGGGCTCGGGCAAGTCGACCTTGATGAACGTCATCGGCTGCCTCGACGTGCTGACCTCCGGGCTCTACCGGCTCGACGGCATCGACGTCAGCGGCCTCGAGGAGTCCCAGCTCTCCTTGGTCCGCAACCGCCGGCTCGGCTTCATCTTCCAGGCGTTCAACCTGATCCCCCGTACGACCGCGCTGGCCAACGTCGAGCTGCCGCTGGCCTACGCGGGCGTCAAGTCCTCCGAGCGCCGCCGGCGGGCACTCGCCGCGTTGGACCTGGTCGGGTTGTCCGACCGGGTGGACCACCAGCCGAACGAGCTCTCCGGCGGCCAGCAGCAGCGAGTTGCGGTGGCGCGGGCGCTGGTCACAGCGCCGGCGCTGCTGCTCGCCGACGAGCCGACCGGCAACCTCGACACCAAATCCACCTTCGAGGTGCTTGGCATCTTCGACCGGCTCAGCATGAGTGGACGGACAATCGTGATCATCACGCACGAGGACGACGTGGCCTCCCACGCCAAGCGGGTCGTCCGGTTGGTCGACGGCGAGATCATCAGCGACCGCCGCCAGGCGGAAGTCTCCGACCCCCCGCCGCGGCACCAGTCGGCCGGCGCCACCGCGGCCTCCTCGGCGGCACCGGCATGAGCCCGTTCGAGGTCATACGGTTCGCCCTGGTGGGCCTGGGTGCCAACAAGCTCCGCAGCGCGCTGACCACCCTCGGCATCCTGATCGGCGTCGGGTCGGTGATCCTGCTGGTCGCCGTCGGCAACGGCTCCAGCAAGGCGATCCAGGCCAACATCGACAAGCTCGGCACCAACATGCTGACCGTGTCGCACAGCGGTGGTGGCTTCGGCCGGAACCGCTCGGCCAACGCGGCGGCGACCACCAAGGACCTGACCGTCGCCGACGCCCAGGCCTTGGTCGACCCGACCACGGCGCCGGACGTGAAGAGCGCATCCCCGGTGGCGTCGACCACCGAGACTGCCGTCTACGCAGGGGTTTCCACCTCGATCCCGGCGTTCATCGGCACCAACCCGAGCTACTTCGAGGCGAGCAACAGCCCGGTCTCCTCGGGCACCTACTTCACCAACGACGACGTGACCAACGCCCGCAAGGTGATCGTGCTGGGCCAGACGGTGGTCACCAACCTGTTCGGTGACATCGACCCGATCGACAAGCAGATCACGGTCAACGGCACGCCGTTCACCGTCATCGGGGTGCTCACGGCCAAGGGTTCCACCGGATTCACGGACTCCGACAACACCGCGATCGCTCCGCTGACCACGGTGCAGCAGGCGTTCACCGGCTACGGAAGCCTGAGCGAGGTCATCGTCGAGGCCAAGAGCTCGTCAACCATCAACGCGGCCCAGAGCGAGATCACCTCGATCCTCGACACCCGGCACAAGATCACCAACTCCGCCAACGCGGACTTCCGGATCCTCAACCAGGCCAGCCTGCTCACCGCCAGCACGTCGACGTCCCAGACGTTCACGGTGCTGCTGGGGGCGGTCGCCGCGATCTCGCTGCTGGTCGGCGGCATCGGCATCACGAACATCATGCTGGTGACCGTCACCGAACGAACCCGGGAGATCGGCATCCGCAAAGCGATCGGGGCACCACGAGCAGCCATCCTCGGCCAGTTCCTGGTCGAGGCGACCCTGCTGTCCCTGATAGGTGGTGCCCTCGGGGTGCTCGGGGGCTACATCGGCTCGCACTTCACCGTGGTGGGGGTCAAGCCGGTCATCGTCCCGAGCTCCATCGTGCTGGCCTTCGGAGTGTCGGTCGTCATCGGCCTCTTCTTCGGTGGCTACCCGGCCAACCGGGCCGCGTCGCTGCGGCCGATCGACGCGCTCCGCTACGAATAGCCGTTTCTCACCTTTCGCGAAAGAGAGTTGTGTATGCCCAGCATTCGCCGACGCGGCGGTCAGGCCGTTGACGACGGTCTCGACCTGATCAGTGACAGCCTGGCCGAGCCGGAGTCGACCGTGGTCGTCAACAGCGGGGCACCTGCTACTGGCACGAGCCTGCAGTCGGGACTGCCGCCGGACCTGCTGAACGCGCCGGTCGGGATGGACGACGACCTCGCCCACGCCCTGGCCGCCCGCCCGCCGCGGCGCAAGCTGCCCGGGGCGACGGCGTTCCTCGGCGCTGCCGTACTCGTGGCCGGCGGTTTCCTCGGTGGCGTCCTCACCCAGAAGCACCAGGCCGGCCCCGCGACCGGCGCCAACGCCGCGGCGGCATTGCGCCCCCGCGGCGGCGCGGGAACCGGCACGGCTGCCGCGGGTGGGGCCGGTACGGCTGCTGCCGGCGGGAACGGCACGACGGTGGGCACGGTCAAGCTGGTGGACGGCAACACGATCTACCTGACCGCCAGCGACGGCAGCATCATCCGGGTGACCACCGGGTCGGGGACCACGATCAAGGTCACCAAGAACGGCGTCGCGTCCGACCTCGCCCCGGGGACCGCCGTGGTCGTCCAGGGCACCCCGGACTCCAGTGGCGTGGTCAAGGCCACCACGGTCACCGAGGGCGCGACCGGTGCCGGGGGGCCCCGAGCCGGTGGGTTCGGCGGCGGTGGGTTCGGCGGCGGTGGGTTCGGCGGCGGTGCAGGCCGCCCAGGCGGCACAGGTACGGGGGCTACGACAGGAGGCAATGCTGGTGGCTAGCAGCCTGAGCAACGTGACGGCAGGAAATACTGGCGGCGTGAGCGCTGACGTACGGCCAGAGGCACGACTGCTCGTCGTCGACGACGAGCCCAACATCGTCGAGCTGCTGTCGGCGAGCCTGCGCTACGCCGGGTTCGAGGTGGCGACGGCGGGCGGCGGGCAGCAGGCGCTCGAGGTGGCGAGAGCGTTCCGTCCGGACCTGCTCGTGCTCGACGTGATGATGCCGGGGCTCGACGGCTTCGGCGTGGTCAGCCGGCTGCGCGGCGAGGGCCAGCGGATGCCGGTGGTCTTCCTGACCGCGCGTGACGCGACCGAGGACAAGGTCAACGGGCTGACCCTCGGCGGCGACGACTACATCACCAAGCCGTTCAGCCTCGAAGAGGTCATCGCCCGGATCCGCGCCGTCCTGCGCCGGGTCGGCAACACCGCCGACGGGGCGAACGCGGGGCGGCTGACGTTCGCCGACATCGAGATGGATGATGAGACCCACGAGGTCTGGAAGGCGGGCGAGCTCGTCCCGCTCTCCCCGACCGAGTTCAAGCTGCTGCGCTACTTCATGCAGAACGTCAACCGGGTGCTGTCCAAGGCCCAGATCCTCGACCACGTGTGGAACTACGACTTCGGAGGAGACATGAACGTCGTCGAGTCCTACGTCTCCTACCTCCGGCGCAAGGTCGACACCTCCGAGCCGCGGCTGCTGCACACCCTGCGCGGCGTCGGTTACGTCCTGCGGCTGCCGCGTACGTGAACCTGCCGTGACCAGCGCGTTCCCCCCCACCGTCGGTGACGACGAGGCTCTGCCGAGACCTCGCCGGTTCGGGCGGCTCCGGGCGCTCTCGGACCGTACGCCCCTGCGGGTCAAGCTGGTCGTCTCCGTCCTCCTGCTCACGACGGTGGGACTGCTCATCGCCGGGACCGCGGCGTCGACGATGCTGCGGTCGTACATGACCAACCGGGTCGACCAGCAGCTGCTGGGTCCGCCGGGCGCGCTCACGCAGGTCGCCGGGCAGCAGGCGGGCGTGGTGGCGGGCTCGCGGGCCGGCAACCTCGCCGCCCTGGACTGCACGCCGTCGGAGGGCATCAGCTTCCGACGGCCCACCTCGCGTTACGTCCAGTGCACGTCGCTGACCGGCAGCGTGATCAGCCCGATCACGGCCACGGCGCCCACGGGCACAGCGGTGCCGGCGTTGCCGCACTGGACTCAGGCGCAGGTCGTCGCGCAGGCCGGCCGCCCGTTCACCGTCCCATCGGTGGGCACCGGGCCGCGCTGGCGGGTCAGGGCCCGCGTCGTGGGCCAGTACATCATCATGGACGCGAACAGTCTCGACGACGTCGACAGCGCGGTGGCCCGGCTCGAGCTGTACGAGCTGGTGGTCGGGCTCACCGTCCTGGTGCTCATCGCCGGCCTCGGCTACTGGGTGGTTCGGCGCAGCCTGCGGCCGCTCGCCGACGTCGAGCACACCGCGGCGGCGATTGCCGACGGCGACCTCACCCGCCGCGTGCCCCACCGGGACCCCCGTACGGAGGTCGGCCGCCTGGCCCTGTCCGTCAACGGCATGCTCGGCCAGATCGAGACCTCGTTCCGGATCCGGCGGCTGTCCGAGGAGGCGGCGCTGGCCTCCGAGCAGCGGATGCGCCGGTTCGTCACGGACGCCAGCCACGAGCTGCGTACGCCGCTGACGTCGATCCGCGGGTTCGCCGAGCTCTACCGGCAGGGCGCGGCCGGCAGCCCGGACGACGTGGCACGGCTGATGCGCCGGATCGAGGACGAGGCCGCCCGGATGGGGCTGCTCGTCGACGACCTGCTGCTGCTGGCCCGCCTCGACCAGCAGCGCCCGCTCGAGCGGGAGATCGTCGACCTGCTCACCATCGCCAAGGACGCCGTGCACGATGCGACGGTGGTCGCTCCGGACCGGGCGATCACCCTGCAGGTCATCGCCGGGCCCACCCCGCCGGAGATCATCGGTGACGAGTCCCGGCTGCGCCAGGTCGTGGGCAACCTGGTCACGAACGCGCTCAACCACACCCCGGCAGGGACACCGGTCACCGTACGGATCGGCAGCAGGGTCGAGTCCACCGGCCTGTTCGGCCTGATCGAGGTCTCCGACACCGGTCCGGGATTGGACGCCGAGGCCTCCGCGCGGGTCTTCGAGCGCTTCTACCGCGCCGACCCATCGCGCACGAGAAGCCTTGGTGGTACGGGACTGGGGCTGTCCATCGTGGCTGCGCTGGTCGCCGCACACGGCGGCCGGGTCGAGCTGGAGACCGCGCCGGGTGAGGGCGCCACGTTCCGCGTACTCCTGCCGGCAGCCCCCGACCCTGAGCTGATCGATGTCGAGCCGGCCTACTCCGAGGAGTGAGCCGATGAGTCGGCGGGGCCTGCGTCGTCTACCGGGGAAATGACCGGACGACTCAGGAGAGGACGACGCAGATGCCCGAGATCATCACCTGTCTCTGGTTCGACGGCGTGGCCGAGCAGGCAGCAGCGTTCTACAGCGGCATCTTCCCCAACTCCGAGGTCTCCACGGTGACCCGCTTCGGGCCGGACATGCCGGGGCCGGACGGCTCGGTGGCGACGGTCAGCTTCACCCTCGACGGGCGCGAGTTCCTCGGCCTCAACGGCGGGCCGGTGTTCCGGTTCGACGAGGCGATCTCGTTCCCGATCATCTGCGCCGACCAGGCAGAGGTCGACTACTACTGGGAGCGGCTCACCGACGGCGGCCAGGAGAGCGAGTGCGGCTGGCTCAAGGACCGGTTCGGCCTGTCCTGGCAGGTCATTCCGAAGGTCTTCATCGACCTGGTGCGGGGGGGCAACCCCGAGGCGGCGCAGCGGGCCACGTACGCGATGCTCAGGATGAAGAAGTTCGACGTGGCCGCGATCAAGCGCGCCGCCGAGGGCTGACCCGCCGGGGGCACGATCCCTGGCCGGCCGAGGCTCCCGGCTGACGGTTCACAGCAAGTCCCAAGCGTTGCCACAGCACGGTGCCAGCGGCCGGGGCCGAAACTTGTCGAGGTATCCCGCCGTGCCGTCCCCCCTACGGCACGGTGGGTGCCACTTTCCCCCGACTTCCAGGAGATCCGAGCCATCGTGCAGCTGCTGTCATACGCCACCTCGACGTCCCCCCGTAAGCGCGCGGCTCTCGCTGTGCCCGCCGCCGTCCTCGCCGTCACCGCTGTCGCCGGTTGTGGCGGCAGTGGTGGCAGCACCACCGCGGCCGCGAGCAGCGCAGCGCCCACCAGCAGTGCCCCCGCGGCCGCAGGCGGCAGCGGCGGTGCCAACGGCTTCGCGGCCTACGCGGCCTGCCTGAAGAGCCACGGCGTCAGCGTGCCGACCGGCCGGCCCGGCGGCGGCGGCGCCGGCGGCGCCCGACCGAGCGGCGCACCCCGTGGCGGTGGCTTTGGTGGCGGGGCGAACGCGACCTCCGGCCCGGCCGCGGCTGCCGCGAAAGCCTGCGCCTCACTGCGTCCGGCCGGCGGGTTCGGCGGTGGCGCGAACAGCTCCGCGGTGGCCTCGCAGCTGACCGCGTACCGCGCCTGCCTGACCGACCACGGCGTGACCCTGTCCACCCCGACTGCCGCTGCCGGGGCCTCTGGCGCCGCCGGCGGCCGCGCTGGTGGCATCGGCGCGCTCAACACCGCTGACCCCAAGGTTGCGGCAGCTGTCAAGGCCTGCGCGGCCCTGCGGCCGACCTTGGGCGGCGGCAAGGGCGGTGCCGGCGGCGCGACCCCGACGCCGACGGCCTAGCCCACTGCCGCTGCTGCGAGCTGC
>JAWWOL010000370.1:0-7465 GCA_033851695.1 Frankiales bacterium | reverse complement strand
AGCTCTCGGACGACCTGCGGACCAGGGTGCTCGCCGCCGCCGACGACCTGGGCTACGTCGGGCCGGATCCCGCGGCACGGGCCCTGGCCCGGGGGTCGACCGGCGCCGTCGGGATCCTGCTCATGGACAGCCTCACCGAGGCCTTCAGCGACTGGGTGGCGACGACGTTCCTCGCCTCGGTCGCCGACCACTTGTCCAGCTCGGGCCTGGCCCTGACCCTGCTGACCCCGGGCGGCACGCACGAGATCGTTCCCGCCCGCGACGTCGCGATGGACGGCGTGCTGGTCTACGTCTGCGGCCCCGAGAGTCAGGACGTGACCTGGCTCAAGCGGCGGCGGCTGCCGATGGTCGGCATCGACCAAGATCCGCTCGCGGGTGTGGCACACGTCAACGTCGACGACCGGACCGGTGCCAGGGCCGCCGCTCAGCACCTGCTCGACCTGGGCCACCGACGGATCGCGATCCTGACCATCGGGTCAGACGACCCCCAGGCCATCGCGCCCGGCGCAGCGGTCGAGCCGTACGGGCATGCCGGGGAGCAGCGGATGCTCGGCTGGACCGACGCACTGGACACGGCGGGGGTCACCCCGACCATTGCCCTGGCGCCCTTCCGGCCGCCCGACGCCGCCTACGACAGCGCCCGGCAGCTGCTCCAGCTCAAGGATCGGCCGACCGCCGTGCTCTGCTTCTCCGACGTCTACGCCTCGCAGGTTGTCCGCGCCGCCAGGGACCTCGGGCTGGACGTCCCCTCTGACCTGTCGGTGGTCGGCTACGACGACAGTCCGTTGGCGACCCAGCTGCAGCCTCAGCTGACGACGGTCCGCCAGGACATCCAGGGCAAGGCCCACGCAGCCGTCGGCCTGCTCACCGCCGTGCTCAAGGCTCGTCATGACGGCACCGAAGAGCCGGCGGACCACCTGCTGCTGCCGGTCGAGCTGGTCGTCCGCGCCACCACGGGGCCGCCCCCCAGGAGCAAGGCCCGGGCCAAGGCGAGCTGACGCAGGACCCGTCCTCGCCCGGGGGCGCCGGACTAGTCGGAGCGCCGGAGGACGGCGAGGTCGGCCTCGGCCGAGGCGGCCTTCCGGGCAGCGCCGCGGGTGGTCCGTTCGGCCGCCTCGAGCACCTTGCGGGCGGATCGCTCGGCCTGCTCCGCCGTCTCCTTGTCCGCCCTGACCCGGTCCAGCTCGGCGCGCAGCTCGTCGAGTCGCTCGCCAAGCTCGCGGGTCAGGTCTGCGGCCGCGTCGACGTCGGACTGCGCTGCTGCCCGCTCCTGTTCCGTCGCAGCAGCCCGCATCCGTGCCTCGGCCAGTGCCTGCTCGGCCCGGTCGATGGCCTCTCGCCGGGCCGCAGCCCTTGCCTCCGCGCCAGTACGGCGCGCAGGCTGCTGGACCACCGCAAGCTTCGGCCGTACGGGGGCAACGTCACCGCCACCGAATCCGCTGAACTCGAGACCCTCTGCCAGCCGGCCCTCCAGCAGCTGGTCCGCCAGGGCGCTGTCGGCGAGCGCAGCGCGGAGCGTCTTGTCCACGCCGTCGGCGACGTCCTCGGTGACCGGGCCCCCGGCCAGCGACTTCGCCTGCTGGACAAGGGCATGCACGAGCTGGTGCTGCTGCTTGGTCAGCCGGCGCAGGTCCTCGCCGCTGAGCGAGGCCGTCGCCTCCCGGAGTCCGGCGCCCAGCTCGAGCAGCGGGGCTACGTCCTCACGCCGCTGACGGACCAGCTGGTTGGCCAGCCACGCCACCTTGGTCGGCTTGGCCAGCGCCGTGATGGCCGCGGCCAGGTCCCGGTCCCCGTCGGAGCGCGCCTGCTTGGCCCTGGCGTTGCGGGTCGCGACGAAGTCAGCCGGCGGCAGCGCGTACAGCTCGTCGGCGACCTCGTCGAGATCCACGGCTCAGGCGTCGCGCTTTTCGAAGAAGGCCCATGCCGCCGTGAGCAGGATCAGCATGAAGACGAAGAAGATCAGGGCGCCGCCCCAGGGACCGGGCAGCTCCCGGAACCCCGAGGGAACGCTCGCGTCCAGCACGTTGTGGCTGTAGACCTGACTGCCCGCGGAGAACGGCAGGAACTTCGCGGCCCCCCGGATGCTCCGCAGGGCGTGGATGGTCAGCAGCCCGCGGATCACGTTCTCGAAGACCAACGGGAACACGACCAGGGTGACGATCGCGGCGGGGATGCTCCGGGTCAACGAAGCGATCGCGAAGCCGACCAGGGCGTAGACCGCGACGTAGCCGATGATGCCGACGAAGACCCGGCCGATCGGGTGTGGGAACAGGCCGAGGTCGGTCAGCTTGGAACCCAGGATGAGCAGCGCCACCAGATAGCGGACGACCAGGCAGATGAATCCGACGACCACGCTGTAGCCGATGACGACCAGGACCTTGGCCGCCATCAGGTGGGAGCGCCGCGGGATGGCGCCCAGCGTCGGCCGGATCGTGCCGTAGCGGTACTCGTGGCCGATGGAGAAGACGCCGATCAGTCCCATGAAGATGCCGAGCAACGCGGTGCCCGGACCACCCTCGAGCAGGTCGCCGTAGTCGATGACGGTGAACGGCTCCTTCCCCGAGAAGGTCAGGGCGAACAGGCCGAGCAGTGCTGCGATCACGATGGACAGGCCGGTCAGCCAGTAGGTGGAGCGCAGCGTCCGCAACCGGACCCACTCGTAGCGCAGTGCGTCGCTCATGCCACTCCCCCGAGCTGTCCGCCTTGGAACTCCTCGGCCCCGGCGGTGGCCTCGAGGAACGCCTCCTCGAGGGTCGCCGTACGGGTGGTCAGCTCGTGCAGCACCATGCCCTCGGCGAACGCCAGCTCGCCGACCGCGTCCTGCTCGATGCCGGTCAGGGACAGCCGGCCGTACGGTTCCTCGCTCACGTGGACCCCTCGCGCACTCAGCAGCTCGGACAGCTTGGCGTAGTGCGGTGTCCGCACGATGACGCTGGTGTGCGAGGACTGGGCCACGAACTCGGACATCGGCAGGTCGGCGAGCAGCCTGCCTCTGCCGATCACGACCAGATGGTCGGCCAGCAGCGCCATCTCGCTCAGCAGGTGGCTGGAGGCGAACACCGTCTTTCCTTGCTGGGCAAAGGCTTTGAGCAGGTCCCGCAACCAGGTGATGCCCTGCGGATCGAGACCGTTCGCCGGCTCGTCCAGCAGGATGATCTCGGGGTCACCCAGCAGCGCCGCGGCCAGACCGAGCCGCTGGCCCATGCCCAGGGAGAACGACTTGGGCTTCTTGTTGGCCACCGAGGTGAGGCCCACCAGCTCGAGCACCTCGTCCACCCGCTTGTCGGGGACGTGGCTCGGAGCGGCCAGCATCCGCAGGTGGTTGCGGGCAGTGCGCGTCGGGTGGAAGGCCTTGGCCTCGAGCAGCACCCCGACGACGCGCATCGGCCGGGCGATCTCATGGAACTTCTTGCCGTCGAAAGTCGTCGTCCCTGACCCGTGGTCCAGGTCCAGCATCAGCCGCATCGTCGTCGACTTGCCCGCGCCGTTGGGGCCGAGGAATCCGGTCACGATGCCGGGCTGGACGTTGAACGACAGGTCGTCGACAGCCTTGTGATCACCGAACTTCTTGGTCAGTCCCCGAACTTCGATCACATTCGCTCCCCATGCGTGTCGGCGTTCGTCTGCCAGACCATAGCGGAGTCCGGGCCGTCAATCGACCAGGTGAGAGGCCAGTCGACGCTCCAGCAACTGGCGGCTGGCCGGCCACTCCGAGCGCAGCATCGAGTAGTAGGCCGAATCACGCACTGTTGCGTCCGCACCGATCTTGTCGGCCCGGTGGACGCCCTCGAACAACGCGCCGAGCTTGAGGATCGCCCGCCGCGACGCCTCGTTGCGGACGTCGGTCCGCCAGAACACCCGGTGCACCTGCCACCCGTCGAACGCGTGCTCGAGCATCAGCAGCTTGGCTTCGACGTTGATCCCGGTGCCGGACACGTCGGCGGCCAGCCAGGTGTGCCCGATCTCGCAGACGTCGGGGGTCGTTCGGCCGTAGAACTCCGAACCCTCGGGCCAGCTCCAGGTCTCGACGTTCCAGAACCGGGTCGAGCCGACCAGCCGGGCGTCGCTCTGCCGGATCGTCGCGTACGGCAGCGCACCGTTGGCCCGCGCATCCGCCTGCGACGCAGCGATCCACGCCCGTACGGAGTCGAGGTCGGGCTTGGGCACCCCGCCGAGGGCGAACCAGGCCGCTGGCGAGGACTGCAGCGCCGCCACCGTGGCCTGCGCGTGCTCCGGCCCCAGCGGCTCGAGCCGCACCAGCTTGCCAACCAACGTCGTCACAGGGTGTCCTCCGCATCGAGCAGCGCGCCGGCATCCTGGTCGGAGCCGGCACCGAGAGCCTCTGACATGGCCGCCCTCGCGTGCCACTGGTTTGTCCGCCAGGCCAGAGCGCGGCCCAGCGCTGTCGCGTCGCCGGCGCGCACGTGGTCGGTGTCGTCGATCGCCCGCCACCCCACCTCGACCGCGGCGCCATCGGCGTCGAGGACCAGAAGAGTTTGGTACGTCAGCACTCTCGCCGTCGGCGGTTCGTCCACGCCGGCTCGCTGCAGGGCACGTACAACGCCGGGGACCTCCGCCCACTTCTGGGCGGACGTCGGAGCAGCAGTGACCGCGAAGCCGGCCAGCTCGGAGGCGAGAGCAAGATCAAGAGCATCTGCCAGGTCGACAGCCGACCGGGCGTCCACCGGCAGTACGGGGCGAGACCCCAGCAGTGGCAGGAGATCTGGCGCGTCGACCACCACGACGTCCTGGGCATCGACCACCACGGTGCGGCCTCCGACCCGCGCCGGGAGCCTGGACGGAGGTGTCGCCGGTCCCCCGTGCCGGGCGATCGCCGCATAGACCGCTGCGAGCACGCTCGGACCCAGCGCCAGCGACTCGTCGCCCATCCGGCCGAGCAGGTCCTCCACACCCCGCGGGTCGGAGAGCACCTCGTCGAGGGAGGCACGGACCCCGACCGCACGCAGGAAGGCCTCGTCGAGACCCAGCCCGGCCGGGTCGAGCAGCCCGTCGAGCTCCTCGGCGGAGTCGACCCGCAACGCGCCAAGGGGCCTCCCCTTCAGCCGCGCGAAACGTGAGACCCACCAGGCGGTGTAGGAGGGCACACCGACCCGCCGGCCGTCGGGCATCAGCACCCACGCCGGCTCGACCACCCGCTGCCGGAAAGCCGGGGAAGCCAGCAACGCCAGGGCTTCTGGCCACGCGTCGGTGCGTACGAGCTCGAGGTCCCGCACGGCCGCGAGCTCGACCAGCGTGGGCGGCAGGTCGCTGTCACCGAGCCGGTCGAGGAGGTCCTCGAGCCACAGGTCCTCGGCGTCGAGATGGTGGTCGGTCTCGTCCGGGTCGACGGCCACGTCGGTGTCGTCGACCACGGCGAAGTCATCGAGAACTCCTGCTGCCACGAGGGTCTCGCGGCCCCAGCGTTCGACCAAGGAGGCCGCCACGGTGCCGAACGGCGCGTCCTCGGCCGCCATCGCTGCCCACGCACCACCGGGCAGCAACAGCTCCTCGGCCGGCACGAGCTCGCCGTCGTCCGCGGTCAGGGCGAGCCGGCCGAGCCAGCCGAGCTCTCCCGGCCCGACATGGGCCGCCGAGACGAGCGCCAGCACGACAGCTGCCACCTCGTCCGGGTCGTCCGCGTCCATGGACTCCTCGACGGCCGCCCGCAGCCGCCCGTCCTCGAGCAGCTCTCGCGGGGACGCCGGCACCGCGCCGAGCGCCAGCAGCAGCGGGTGTGCCGCCTCGGCGTGGACGACCCGGACCCCGAGCCGGTCCAGCCCGGGGGGCAGGGCCTCGGCATCCGGCACGACCAGCCCGCGCACACCGGTGACCAGCCGCCCGTCCGACAGGGGTACGGGCAACGCGCCCAGGTCGTCGCGGTCCCGGCCGGCAGGGACCGCCTCGGCGAGCGCGGCGTAGAGCGCGTACCACCAGGACGGTTCGCGGCGCAGGCCGCCGAGCGCGTCGACGACGTCGGGCAGCCGGAGCCGACGTACGCCCAGCGTCTCCAGGGCAGCGCTCGAGGCCCGGCCCGACCACGCCGCGGGGAGCAGCCCGGGAACCACCTCGGCCAGCACCTCGACCAGCGCATCGCCGGACGTGTCCAGGACCGCCGCGTCACGCGGCCGCAGTCGGAGGGCGGCATCCCCGGCAGCGGGCAGGAACGCCGTCTCGGGCAGCCGCTCGGCCAGCCGGTCGCGCAGCACGCCGTCGACGGGGCCGAGGGCGAGCCCGATCGGCACCAGGGAGAGCACCTGCGGGTCGGCCGGCAGCGCTCGGAGCAGCTCGGCGTAGGCGTCCGCAGCATGCCCCAGCACCACGTCGCGCAGCGGACCGGCGGCGATGTGCCGCCGGGTCGGGTCGAGCGGCAGGGTGGCGGAGAGCAGCGCCGGCAGGCCGAGCCGCTCGTCGGTGATGGTCGGTGCACGCACGGCCGCAGGCACGCGTACCGGCAGGGGTTGTACGCACCCGGCGTCGTCGACGCTCACCGCCCAGAGCACCTGCCACCGGGTCCGGCCGCGCTCCTCGGTGGGACGACCGGCGAGCAGCTCGGCCGGCAGGGTGCCGGAGCGCCGGACCACGCGCCAGCGCAGGGCTGCGCCGTCGTCGACGACGACGGTGAGTCCGTCAGGGCCCGGCTCGGCGACCAGCGTCCGCTGGACGCCCTCGAGATCGACCTCGATCCGGGTCAGTGCCGGCAGCGTCAGCAACAAGGTGGGGTCGACGCCGGCCAGCAGGCGTACGGCCAGGTCGCGCGCCTCGGCGTCGCGCAGCGGGAGCCGGACCTCGCTCGCGTAGCCGTCCGGTGGCGTGCCCGTGGCCGAGAACGGCAGCCGGAGCACCGGCACCGAGCCGTCCCGAGCGGCCACCTCGTCCGCCGCCACCGAGGTCGCCAGCGCGCCCGACTCGGCACGGGACCAGCGGACGCCGCCCGTGCTGGACAGCAGGGAGGGCTCGTCGGAGACGGCCAGCACCGCGGCGAAGCCCACCCCGAACCGGCCGACCAGCTCGTCCCCGTCCCGCTTGGCCGAGGCCCGCAACGTGGACAGCGCCTCCACGCCGGCGGAGTCGAGCGGCGCACCGGTGTTGGCGGCGGTCAGCACGCCGTCCCGCAGGCTCAGCAGGAGCGAGCCAGGAACACCGGCCCGTACGGCGGCGTCGGCGGCATTCTGCGCCAGCTCGACGACCAGCCGGTCGTGGTAACCACCGAGCGCGTAGTCGTCCTCGGCGTTGGCGTCCTCCCGGAACCGGGACGCCGAGGCCGCCCACCCGGCCAGCACCCGCTCCCGCAGAGCCTGCGTACCGAACGGGTCGACCGCGGGGCTCATGCCGGGTCGGTGATCCCGGGGAGGTCGGCCTCGGCGGGCTCCGGCAGGACCTCGAGGACGTCGTAGCCGACCGTGTCGAGCAGCACCGGCGGCGGCTCCGGCAGCAACGGCGGCGTCTCCTCGTTCTCGGAGTGCGC
>JAWWOL010000288.1:0-7323 GCA_033851695.1 Frankiales bacterium | reverse complement strand
GCATGGGTGGCGGCGGTGGCATGGGCCGGGCGATGCTCGGCGGCGGCATGGGCGGGGGCATGGGCCGGCCCGGAGGACCCTCCGGTGAGAAGGTGCCGATGCCGGACAAGGCCGTCGTCAAGCGGGTAGGTCGGCTGTTCCGACCGTACAAGCGCGATGTCTCGATGGTTGCCGTGACCATCCTGGTGACGTCCGCGCTCGGCGTCCTCAGCCCGCTGCTGATCAAGCCGATCTTCGACGACGGGCTGTTCCCCAAGGGTGGGCCCAACATCGGGCTGCTGGGCTGGCTGGTCGGCGCGATGGTCGCCATCGCGGTGGTGTCCTCCGTGATCGGGGTCTACCAGTCCTACCTCACCAACGTGGTCGGGCAGCGGGTGATGCGCGACCTGCGGGCCACGCTGTACGAGCACCTGCAGGGTCTGTCGTTGCGCTTCTTCACCTCGACCAAGACCGGCGAGATCCAGTCCCGGCTGGCCAACGACGTGGGAGGCCTGCAGAGCGTCATCACCGACACCGCCAGCACCATCCTGGGCAACTCGGTGATCCTGATCAGCACCCTCGTGGCGATGTTCGTGCTGTCCTGGAAGCTCTCGATCCTCTCGCTGGTCCTGCTGCCGCTGTTCATCTGGCTGACCCGTACGGTCGGCCGGAAACGGCGCAAGGTCGCGGCCGAGACCCAGATCGCGCTGGCCGAGATGAGCGCCACCACCGAGGAAACCCTGTCGGTGTCGGGGGTGCTGCTGAGCAAGGTGTTCGGACGGCAGTCCAGCGAGAGCGAGCGCTACCGCGAGCAGAACGAGCGGCTGGCCAAGCTCCAGGTGCGCCAGCAGATCATCGGCCGGTCGTTCTTCGCCGTGGTGTCGACGTTCTTCTCGATCACGCCCGCCGCGGTCTACCTCGTCGCCGGCCTCACGTCCCGGCACGGGGGCGGACTGTCCTCCGGCACGCTGGTCGCGTTCACCACACTGCAGACCCGGCTGTTCCTGCCGATGGGCCAGCTGCTGCAGACCTCGACCGAGGTGAGCAGCTCGCTTGCGCTGTTCGACCGGGTCTTCCACTACCTGGACATGGAGCCCGACATCGTCGACTCCCCTTCCGCTCGCGAGCCGCACAAGCCGGTACGGGGAGCGGTGTCGCTCAGCGACGTCTGGTTCTCGTACGAGACCGGGCCGGCCGGGGTCACCGACACCGACGAGAGCCACAGCGAAGCTGCCGTCGAGGAAGCCGAGGAGCTGGTCGCTGCGGCGGCCAGCGGGGTCTCGCCGGCCCACCTCGTCCAGCCGCCGGAGTCCGGCCGGCGCTGGGCGCTGCGTGGCGTCGACCTCGACATCGAGCCCGGGCAGCTGGCCGCGATCGTCGGGCCCAGCGGTGCCGGCAAGACGACCATCTCCTACCTGGTCCCGCGGCTCTACGACGTGACCCGCGGTGCCGTCCTGCTCGACGGCGCCGACGTCCGTGACCTCACGCTGGCCTCGATGTCCGACACGGTCGGCATGGTCACGCAGGAGAGCTACCTGTTCCACGCCTCCGTACGGGACAACCTGTCCTACTCCAAGCCCGACGCGACCGACGAGGAGATCGAGGCTGCCGCCCGCGCTGCCCAGATCCACGACCGGATCATGGAGTTCGACAAGGGCTACGACACCATCGTGGGCGAGCGCGGCTACCGGCTCTCCGGCGGCGAGAAGCAGCGGATCGCCATCGCCCGGGTGATCCTCAAGGACCCGCGCGTGCTGATCCTCGACGAGGCGACCTCGGCGCTGGACACCGCCAACGAGCGGCTCGTGCAGGCTGCCCTGCAGCCGCTGATGGCCGGCCGGACGACAATCGCGATCGCACACCGGCTGTCCACGATCCGGGCCGCCGACGTCATCTTCGTGCTCGACCGTGGCCGGGTCGCCGAGCGCGGCACTCACGAGGAGCTGCTCGCGCTGGGCGGCCTCTACGCGTCGCTGTACGAGCAGCAGTACGGCGGAGGTCTCGTCGAGGCGACCTGTGAGGACGGTGTCGTGCTCAGCGACGGCCATGTGCTGCACATGGCGCCGACCCAGCCCGCCGGGGACCGGCCGCCTCGATAGCCTGCAACGCATGGCGAAGAAGGCTGCGGTCGGGACGCCCGCGACGGTGGCGCTGACCCGGGCCGGTGTCCCGTTCACCGTGCACTCCTTCGACCTCGCCCCGTCGAGCGCCTCGTACGGGCTGGCGGCCGCGGAGGCCCTCGGGGTCCCGCCGGAGCGGGTGTTCAAGACGCTGCTCGCGGAGGTGGACGGCGAGCTGGTGGTCGCCGTCGTGCCGGTGTCCGGCCAGCTGGACCTGAAGGCGCTCGCCGCCGCGGCCGGCGGAAAGCGGGCCACGATGGCCGAGCCCTCGCTGGCCGAGCGGGCGACCGGCTACGTCGTCGGCGGCATCTCCCCGCTGGGACAGCGGAAACGGCTGGCCAGCTTCGTCGACGCCTCGGCCGTCGAGCACCCCACGATCTATGTCTCCGCCGGCCGTCGGGGCGCCGACATCGAGCTGGCCCCGCAGGACCTCATCGCCCTCCTCGGAGCAACGACCGCGACCCTCGGCCGCTGAGCCAATACACCGGGGAGGGGACATCCGCCTGGCGGTCAGCCGCAGCCCTCGTACGCGAACATGTACCAGCCGACGCTCGAGGACGGGGCGGCGATGAACTCCGACGTCCCATGCCTGCCCTGGCGCAGCTTGGTCGGGTAGGACGCCGGGTAGTCGTGGACGAAGTGGCACAGGTAGTCACCGTTGCCGCCGTGGCGCAGGGCGCAATGGTCCAGCCTCAGGTTCACCGCCTCGTGGTGCATCCCGAGCAGGAGCAGTCGGGCGGTGCCTTGGCTGACGTGCTTGAGCGCCGTGATGTCGTTGGCGTTCCAGGCGGCGGCGAGGTAGCGCATCGCCGCCTCGGGGGTCGCGAAGTGTGGCCGCACGGAGCCCGGCGCCGCGTCCGCCGTGACCGTGACGGGGACGACGACGGGGATCGTTGCCCGCGGCGTACGGGTGATGGCGGGCGTCGTCCTGACGGGGGCCTCGGACGTCGCAGTAACCGCAGCCGGTGTCGCCGACGAGGTAGCAGCAGCCGTGGTTGTCGGCGCAGGCGCGGACGTGGTGCTCGCCGCCGCGGCTAACGCGGCCTCGGTGCTGTGCGAGGACGCGGACTGCGCCCCGCAAGCGGTGAGAGCAAGGATGGTGAGGGCGGCAAAGGCGGTGCGGCTGTGCTGCATCGGATCCCCCGGGAGCGCTGGTGTGGAGCAGGTCACCCAGTGAGACCGCTGGACGCAGGCCCCGGTTGCATCGAATTCAGGGGACTTCGTCGACCTGCTGGAACAGCCCCCAGACGAACGTCGCGAGCCGGTCCCCGACGACGACCCCCCACCGGCTGCTCACCTGCAGGTCCACCTGGCCGGCGTCCGGGTGGGCCAGGGTCAGGTCGCTGACGACGCACGACCACGGCGGAATCGTGGCCAGGTCGTCGAGGGGCACCGATGGCGCACCGGAGACCCGTACCAGCCATTCGTGCAGGACCGTGCCGTCGAGGTCCGTGACCACCTCCCAGGCCAGGTCGGGCCACAACACGGGCAGCGCCCAGCGCGACGCGAGCAGCTCGACCTCCCCGAACGGAACGATCCGTTCCGCATCGGGAGGGCCCAGCGCGATCGAGAACCGTCGTACGTCGCCCGGGTAGCGACTGGAGTGCATCAGCTCGCGCCAGCGCCGGTGGGCGGCGCGCAGATCTGCCTTGGTCGACCCCAGCTGCGCCAGGGCCGCGACGACCAGGTCGGGGTGGAAGTCCTGCATCCGGCGCAGCAGCATCAACTCGAACTCCCGCCGGGCGAAACCCCTCATCAGCCCCACCCAAGAACACGGACAGCACCGGCGGTCACCGCAGCGAGGACCACGACCACGAGGAACGGAGCCCTCAGTACGAGGGCAACAGCGGCGACGGCGAGCCCGGCGACTCGGGCATCGACGGTGAGATGGGCGCCCGAGCTGAACGTCTGCACCATCACCAGCGCGGCGAGCAGCGCAGCCGGCAGCAGCGCCGAAACCCTTGCGGCCAAAGGATTCTGCAGCCACCGCGCAGGTACGAGGTAGCCGCTCAGCTTCAGGCCGAAGGACACCAGCGATGCCGCGATGACAGCGGTCCAGGTGCTCACGGCGACGGCTTGCGGAACAGCCAGCCGGCGGCCACAGCGACCACTGCTGCCGCGACGACGGGCAGCCCGACCGCGACGACGGGCACCAGCGCCGCGGCCACCATCGCGCCGGCCGCCGCGACGGCGGCGGCCTGCCGATCCCGCAACCGCGGCCAGAGAAGGGCCAGGAACGCTGCCCCGGCTGCCGCGTCCAGCCCATAGCGGCGCGGGTCGCCGAGGGCGTTGCCGAGCAGCGCCCCGGCGAACGTCATCAGGTTCCAGCCGACGAACACGGTGATCCCGGTGACCCAGAAGCCGGTCGCCCGGCTCTCGGGGTCCGGCTGGGCGACCGCCACCGCGGTCGACTCGTCGATGGTGATCTGGGCGGCCGCGAGCCGACGGAGCCCGCGCGGTCGCAGGAGTGCGGCCAGCTGGAGCCCGTACAAGCCATTGCGGATGCCGAGCAGCGAGGACGCGGCAACGGCGGCCCCGACGCTGCCGCCACCGCCGAGAACGCCGACGAGCGCGAACTGTGAACCGCCGCTGAACAGCAGCAACGAGGTGACGCAGGCCTGCCACACCGACAGCCCGTTGGCCACCGCCAGCGCGCCGAGACTGATCCCGTAGAGCGAGGTGGCGACGCCGACGGACAGGCCCTGCCGTACGGCGGCCCGCCTGGCCGGGCCGTGGCCGGCCGAGGTCACGACACCGGGTAGGAGATCCCCGGCTGGGGGCCGCGCTTGATCCCCCAGCGGACGACCGACTCGGCGCCGGGCGCGAGCCGGATCACGTCCTCACCGGTCTGGAACGCGTTGGGTGGGCAGGTCATCGGCTCGAGGGCCACGCCCCGGCGTCGCCACTGCGGGGCGAACGCGTCCCCCGTACACACCTGGAACCAGGAGCAGGTGGAGGCCTCCCACCACATGCTGGTCGCGTCGTTGCCCCCCGGGCCCCACAGTGTCGCCCAGCTCAGCCCGTCGGCGTCGACCGCGATGTCGGTGTAGGCGTTGTCGACGTCACGCCCGGCCAGAGAGGCGGTCTCGGTGAAGTCGTAGTCGGTATGGGTGACACCGACCACCTCGCGGGGGAGCAGCACCTCGTCGGTCAGCACCACCCTGCCCGCCGCCAGGTGCAGCCGGCAGTCGTCGATGTGGGCGTCGCCGACCCGGAGGTAGGGGTGCGCCGCGAACCCGTACGGGGCGTCAGCCGTGCCCTTGTTCGTGGCGCTGAGCTCGATGGCGAGACCGTCGGCGGAGACGGTGTAGGCGATCTCGAAGTCGAGCAGGAACGGGTAGCCGTCCTGCGGGCAGAGCCGGTAGCCCAGCACGACCGTGTCATCGGTCTGCGAGCGGACGTCCCAGACGGCCCAGCGGGCCAGCCCGTGCAGCGCCGCCATCCGGCCGGGCTCGGTCAGCCCGGCCTGGATCTCCTCGCCGTCCCACGTGTAGCGGCCCTTGCCGATGCGGTTGGGCCAGGGAATGCACAGCTGCCCCCGCCCGTACGGGATGGCCTCCTCGGCGGTGAAGCCGTCGACCAGCGGGCTGCCGTCCTGGGTCAGCGTCCGCAACGCCGCGCCGAGGGTCACGACGACCGCTTCGGTGCCTCCGGCCCTGATCGTGAGCTGGTCGGCCGAGGGGCTGGCGGGCGTCGCGTCGTCGCGTCGAGTCATGGTCGCAGTCTGTCAGTAGGCCCGGGTGTTCCGACGATCGGGAGCGTGGCCCACCGGTACACTAGGAGGCACCCCGGGTTCCCCCGCCAGTCCTGCCGCACCGGGTTTCCGTGTCGTAATGCACCCCCGAGGAGCTCGCCCGTGCCGAACGGCGACGGCCAGCCAATCCCCGACGACCCGACCCTCACCCATCACCGTGACCCGCTGGCCCCGCCCGCCACGGATGCCCTTGACGACCAGGGCGAGCAACCCCCCAAGGACGCCTGCGGCGTGTTCGCCGTGTGGGCGCCGGGCGAGGCCGTGTCCAAGCTCACCTACTTCGGCATGTACGCGCTGCAGCACCGCGGCCAGGAAGCCGCGGGCATGGCGGTCAGCGACGGCTCCACCGTCGTGGTCTACAAGGAGCTCGGCCTGGTCTCGCAGGTCTTCGACGAGTCCACGCTGCAGGCGCTGCACGGCCATCTGGCGATCGGCCACACCCGCTACTCGACCACCGGCTCCAGCACCTGGGAGAACGCGCAGCCGTCGTTCCGGTCCATCCGGGGCGGCGGCTCCCTCGCGTTGGGCCACAACGGCAACCTGACGAACACCGCCGAGCTCGCCGCCCTGATCGCCCAGGACGGCGACGACGGCCAGAGCCTGGGCGCCACCAGCGACTCCGACCTGATCACCCGGCTGCTCTCCTCGTTCCCCGACCTGTCGATCGAGGCAGCGGCGCTGCAGGTGCTGCCCAAGCTGCGCGGCGCGTTCTCTCTCGTCTTCATGGACGAGACCACGGTCTACGCCGCGCGCGACCCGCACGGCGTTCGCCCGTTGGTGCTCGGCCGGCTCGAGCGGGGCTGGGTGGTGGCGAGCGAGACCGCCGCGCTCGACATCGTCGGCGCCAGCGTCGTCCGCGAGGTCGAGCCCGGTGAGCTGTTGGTCATCGACGAGCACGGCCTGCGGTCCTCGCGGTTCGCCGAGGCCACCCCCAAGGGCTGCCTGTTCGAGTACGTCTACCTGGCCCGGCCCGACACCCGGATCGCCGGGCGCAACGTCCACGAGACCCGGGTCGAGGTCGGCCGCAAGCTGGCCAAGGAGTCGCCGGTCGAGGCCGACCTGGTCATCCCGGTGCCCGAGTCCGGCACCCCGGCGGCCATCGGATACGCCGAGGCCAGCGGGATCCCGTTCGCGATGGGCCTGGTCAAGAACGCCTACGTCGGCCGGACCTTCATCCAGCCGTCGCAGACGATCCGCCAGCTCGGCATCCGGCACAAGCTCAACCCGCTGCGTGAGGTGCTCAAGGGCAAGCGGCTGGTGGTGGTCGACGACTCGATCGTCCGGGGCAACACCCAGCGCGCCCTCGTACGGATGCTGCGTGAGGCCGGCGCGACCGAGGTGCACGTACGGATCTCCTCGCCGCCGGTCAAGTGGCCGTGCTTCTACGGCATCGACTTCGCCAGCCGGGCAGAGCTGGTCGCCAACGGCCTCGACATCGACGGCATCCGCGCGTCGATCGGTGCCGACTCG
>JAWWOL010000279.1:0-2819 GCA_033851695.1 Frankiales bacterium | reverse complement strand
CCTGGATGATCAGCGCCGCCATGCCGCCGAACGACCCCAGCAACTCGCAGTACGTCCTGTGGGTGCTGCCGGTCGACGGGTCCCCCGTACCCGTCGGCAGCTTCGACGTCGCCCCCGGTCACACCGTGTCAGCGATCGGCAAGGTGTCCGAGCCGCTGTCGTCGGTCAAGGCGTTCGCGGTCAGCAAGGAGCCGGGCCGGACTCCGCCCACCAAGCCGACAGTCGTGGTCGCCAGCGGCGCGTTCGCCTAGAGCCGGCCGCCGGTCGTACGAGGGATCCGCCGTACCAACTCCCCCACCGCGCCGATAGCGGCGCTACCGACGGTTTCGGACCGCAAATACCACGACAGCGCCGCGATCGGCGCCAGGCCGGGATCGACGGAGGCCACGCTGAGAGGTGCCGTTACCTACAGCCGGCCGCCGGTCTCGTCGCCGGACAGCTTCTGCGCGGCCCAGATCGGCAGCAGGGACAGCACCACCAGCACGGCCGCGACCACATTGACCACCGGCGCCTGGTTCGGCCGGAACAGGTTGTCGAAGATCCACAGCGGCAGGGTCTGCAGGCCCGGCGACGTGGTGAACGTCGTGACCACGATCTCGTCGAAGGACAGGGCGAACGCCAACAGGGCGCCCGCCAGCAACGCCGACCTCAGCTGCGGAAAGGTCACCCGAGCGAACGTCTGGAAGGTCGTCGCCCCGAGGTCCATCGACGCCTCCTCGAGAGTGGTGCCCGTACGGCGAAGCCTTGCCAGCACGTTGTTGTAGACCACGACGATGCAGAACGTCGCGTGCCCGACGATGACCGTGAGGTAGCCGAGGGAGACCCCGGTCGCGTTGAACGCGGAGTTCAGCGCGATGCCGGTGACGATGCCGGGGAGCGCGATCGGCAGGATCACCAGGAAGCTCACCGCGTCCCGGCCGAAGAACTTGTAGCGCGACACCGCGAACGCCGCCATCGTCCCGAGCACGAGGGCTACGGCCGTGGCGCCGAGCCCGACCTTGATGCTGGTCCACAGCGCCGTCCGGACGCCGGGGTTGTCCAGCGTCCGGTGCCACCAGGACAGGGTGAACGACTGGGGCGGCCAGCCGAAGGTCTTGGAGGCGTTGAAGGAGTTGGCCAGCACGACGATCAGCGGGACGTAGATGATCCCCAGGCCCAGGGCCATCGCGATCCGCAGGCCGATGCGCGCACGACGCGAGAGGATCACAGGTTCTCCAGGGCGCCGGTACGCCGGACGATCGCCAGGTAGACGACGATGAGCAGCACCGGCACCACCGCCGCAGCCGCTGCGAACGGCAGGTTGGCGGCAACGCCGATGCTGTCGTAGATCACGTTGGCGAACATCTGCGTCTTGCCGCCCACGATCTTGACCGTGATGTAGTCGCCGAGGGTCAGCGAGAACGTGAAGATCGAGCCGGCGACCAGGGCCGGGAACACCGCGGGCAGGGCGACCGACCGGAACGTACGGCCGGCCGGTGCGCCGAGGTCGGACGATGCCTCGAGCAGCGAGTCCGGCAGCCGTTCGAAGCCCGCGTAGACCGGCAGGATCATGAACGGCAGCCACAGGTAGGCGAGCGTCATCGTCACCGCGACCAGCCCGAAACCCGGACCGTGCAGGCCGAACGGCTTGAGGGCCCAGTCGAGGACGCCTCCGTTGGCCAGCATCGCCCGCCAGGCGTAGGCCTTGACCAGGTAGCTCGCCCACAGCGGCGTCAGGATCGACGCGACGAGCAGCCGGCGCCACCGCGGCGAGGCCACCTTGGCCATGTAGAACGCCATCGGCAGCGCGATGACCGCGTCGATGACGGTCACCGCGACCGCGACGCCCAGGGTGCGCAGCGCCACGGTGCGGTAGACCGGCTGGTCGACGAGGGTGCGGAAGTTGTCCCAGGTGAACGCGTGGATCAGCGCCCCGGTGAACGAGTCAGTAGACCAGAACGCCGCGGCGAACATCACCGCCAGCGAACCGAGGTAGGCCAGCACGAGCCACACCATCGGCACCGACAGCAAACCGGCGAGACGGACCCGCGGCGAGCGGTGCAGATAGCTCGACGCGCGGGTCGCGTACGTCCTCGTCGTCATCCCTTGATGGTGGTCCAGGCCGTCGTCCAGGCCGCGTAGTCCATGCAGGTGTTGCCGCGCGAGTCCCCGCAGGCCTTGGTCGGCGTGGTCCAGTACGAGATCTTCGCCGCGTAGGCGGCGTCGAGCGCGTGGTAGGTGTCGCAGAAGCCCTTGGTGGCCACGTCGCAGGCCTTGGTCTGGGCCGGCGCCTCGCCGAACCACTCGGCGACCTGGTCGTTGACCTTGGGCGAGGTGATCCAGTTCATCCACTGGTACATGCAGTTCGGGTGCTTGGCCTTGGCGGCCACCATCCAGGTGTCCGACCAGCCGGTCGAGCCCTCCTTGGGCACGGTCGACTCGACCTTGGCCTTGGTGCCCGAGTTGACCAGGTTGTCGTTGACCTGCCACTCGGTGCCCAGGACCGTGTTGCCGCTCTCCAGTGCGGAGACCGCCTTGGTGTAGTCCGACCAGTACTCGCTGATGATGCCCTTCTGCGCCGTCAGCAGGTCGGTCGCCGCCTTGAACTGCGTGGCGTCCAGCTCGTACGGGTTGGTGATCTTGAGGTCCGGCTTCGTCGCCTTGAGGTAGAGGGCGGCGTCAGCGATGTAGATCGGCGAGTCGTAGGCCGTCACCTTGCCCTTGTACGGGCTGTTGGGGTCGAAGACGACCGACCACGAGTCCGGCGCCGGCGTGACCTTGGCCGGGTTCCAGGTCAGCACGTTGGCACCCCAGCCGTGCGGGATCCCGTACATCTGGCC
>JAWWOL010000260.1:0-14543 GCA_033851695.1 Frankiales bacterium | reverse complement strand
GACGCCGGCACGGCGGTAGCTGTGGCCGACTGGGATGCCGAGCTCGAAGCCAGTACGGCGTGCCCTGCGCATCGGGCCCGGCTCACCGAGGACGAGCGGTTCGATCGCGGGGGCCTCGACCGGCCGGTGCCGGAGGCACTGACCTCGCCGGGGGACTTCGCCGGCCCGGTGCTGGTGCTGCACGGCGACGCAGACCGGGTCACGCCGGTCGCCGAAGCAGCCGCGCTGGCCGGCCGGTTGCCTCTCGGCGAGCTGGCGGTCATCGCCGGTGGCCGGCACGACGTCCTCAACGACCTGGCCCACCGGTCGGCCGCAGCCGAGGTCGTGCAGTTCCTGGAACGGGTACGGCTCGCGCCCGACGCGCCGGCCATCGTCAGGAGGTCGGCGTGACCGCCGTGGACACCCTCGACCCAGACCTCTTCCGCGGCCTGTTCCGCCGCCACGCGGCGGGGGTCGCCGTCATCACGACGACCGGCGAGCGCCCGGTCGGGTTCACCGCGACCTCGCTCGTAGCGCTGTCGCTGGAGCCCCCGCTGCTCTCGTTCAACCTCAGCCGGACCTCGTCGAGCTGGTCGGCGGTCGAGGAGGCCTCCTACGTCGCCGTGCACCTGCTGGCCGAGCACCAGGAGGAGGTCGCCGCCACCTTCGCCCGCAGCGGCGCCGACCGGTTCGGGCCGGGGACTGCCTGGAGCTTCGGCCCGTACGACCTACCGGTGCTCGAGGACGTGCTGGCCTGGATGGTCTGCCGGATCGAGACCCGGGTCCACGCCGGCGACCACTCCGTGGTGATCGGTCAGGTGGTCGAGGCCGGCTACCACCCGGCGCACCGGCCGCTTGTCTACCACGACGGCGGGTTCACCGGACTGATGCGGTAGTCGGCGCGGCGGCCGGCTGCCCGAGGGTGGCAGCGACGGGCGCTGCCTCAGCGGGTGTAGGTCGAGAGCAGGTAACGGCGGCGTTCCCTGGCCCTGCGTACGCGTCGCGGGACGACCCGCTCCAGCAGGGCGCGCGCTTCGGCGCGCTCGCGGAGCAAGGCCTCCCGCCGGCGGCGGCGGTCGAGTGCCTCGTCCCTGTCCATGCAGTCGGTTATCGCCGGTTCAGCAGCCCCTGAAAGGCGACGCTCACGGCGCCTTCAGGTGAGGCTGACCTAGCGCTTACGCCACCTGGCCGCCCTGCGACGGCGTCGGGTTCCGTGCCCTCGCCGGACGTAGGCGAGCGCCGCTGTCGAGGCCAGCCCGCCCGCCAGCACCACGAGCGCGGTCAGCAGCGGGGCACCGATCGTCGTGCTGCGGTGCTTGGCCGGCGGCTGCGGCAGATAGCTGATGTCGGTGAGGTAGCGCAGGTCGGGCCCAGGGTCGGTGGTCAGGCCCAGGGCGCCCGTCAGCTGTCCCCAGGCAGGCAGGGCGGTGACGTCGATGCCCGGGCAGGAACGCTTGGGAGGCCCGGAGCAGGCGCCGGCCTGGGTCAGGGCGCCCACGATGCGGACCGGCTGCTCGGGATGCTGCTGCCGTGACCAGGCGACGACGCGCCCCCACGCCCGTGCGTTGCCGCCCTTCGTCGAATAGATCTCCGGCAGGACGGCAGCGCTGCCATCGCCGACCGCCACCGCGTAGACGTCCTCCAGAGTCCAGCCGTTGGCCGGCGTGGACGGTGCCGGCGGGCAGGTGCAGCTGCCGAAGTCGACGTACGGTCGGGTTCCGCTGGCGTCGTACGCCTCGACCCACGAGCGGGCGGCGAGCGGCGTCGAGTACTCCTGCTCGGCGTCCAGCCCTCCGCGCACGTCGACGCCGGGCAGCTCCAGGGCGACCGACTCGACCATCCGGGCCCAGGCCGCTCCGTGCGGCCCGCCGGCGAACGACCCGTAGTTCGTGGTGCCGACGACCAGCACCAGGGGTGGGCCCTTTGCGGCGCGCCAGGCCTTGCCGTACGCGACCGCCGCCTCCTGCACCTGCCCCGGCTCGGCGTGCAGGTGGCTGTCCGGCAGGCGGACCGAACCGTCCGTTCCGGCCGGGCTGCCCGCGTCGAGGACAACCAGGGCCGACGCCATGCCCTGGGCGGACGCGTCCACGACATCCAGCGTCGCCGTACGGGCGAGCAGTGCCGGGTCGACGCTGGTGAGGTAGTGCGACCGGCTCTGCCCCGGCGGCGGAGGGACAGCGGCCGGCGACGGCGTCGCGGCTGCGGCCGGACCCGCGGGCAGCAGCGCCAGCATGAGTGCAGCCAGCCCTGGGAGCCAGGCCGAGCGCCTCCCACGGAACATCCGGACAGACTCCCACGTGGGGGGTGGTCGCGGGTTCCAGGGCTCGGCGCCGCCGCTAGTTACCGGCGGGTAGCATGCCAGGTTACCGGCCGGTAGCATTGGGCCGGACAGCGCTGCGACACCCGGCGAGGAGCCCGCGATGGGTCACTACAAGAGCAACCTTCGCGACATCGAGTTCGCCCTGTTCGAGGTCTTCGGCCGGGGTGAGGTCCTCGGGACCGGGCCCTACGCGGACATGGACCAGGACACCGCGCGCGAGGTGCTGCGGGAGGTTCGCCGGCTGGCCGAGAACGAGCTCGCCGCCTCCTTCGTCGAGGCCGATCGCACGCCACCGGTCTTCGACCCCGCGACCTCCACCGTCACCCTCCCCGAGTCGTTCCGCGCGTCCTTCAAGGCGCTCATGGACGCCGAGTGGTTCCGGCTGGACCTGCCCGAGCACCTCGGCGGCACGGGAGCCCCGCCCTCGCTGCGCTGGGCCGCGTCCGAGATGCTGCTGGGCGCCAACCCGGCGGCGTTCATGTACATGTCCGGGCCCGGGTTCGGCGCGATCCTCGACCGCATGGGCACGCCCGAGCAGCAGCAGATCGCCCAGCTCATGGTCGACCGCAAGTGGGGCGCCACGATGGTGCTCACGGAGCCCGACGCCGGCTCCGACGTCGGCGTCGGCCGTACCAAGGCGATCCGGCAGCCCGACGGCACGTGGCACCTGTCCGGCGTCAAACGGTTCATCACCAGCGCGGAGCACGACCTGTGCGACAACATCGTCCACCTCGTGCTCGCCCGGCCCGAGGGCGCCGGCCCAGGGTCCAAGGGCCTGTCGTTGTTCGTCGTGCCGAAGTTCCTCGTCGACGACCTCTCGACCGGTGAGCTCGGCGACCGCAACGGCGTCTACGTCACCAACGTCGAGCACAAGATGGGGCTCAAGGCGTCGACCACCTGCGAGCTGACGTTCGGCGACCGGCACCCCGCGATCGGCTACCTCGTGGGCGACGTGCACGACGGGATCGCACAGATGTTCCAGGTGATCCAGTACGCCAGGATGCTGGTCGGCACCAAGGCGATCGCCACGCTGTCCACCGGTTACCTCAACGCGCTGGCCTACGCCAAGGAGCGCGTCCAGGGGCCCGACCTCAGCCGGATGACCGACCGTACGGCGCCCCGCGTGACCATCACCCACCACCCGGACGTCCGCCGGATGTTGCTGCTGCAGAAGGGCTACGCCGAGGGGATGCGGGCCATGCTGCTGTGGACCGCGACCCTGCAGGACCAGATCGAGCTGGCCCGCGCCGCCGGCTTGCGGGACCAGGAGACCGAGGCTCTCAACGACCTGATGCTGCCGCTGGTCAAGGGCATCGGCTCCGAACGCTCGTACGAGCTGCTCAACCTGTCGCTGCAGACGATCGGCGGATCCGGCTTCCTCCAGGACTACCCGGTCGAGCAGTACCTGCGGGACGCCAAGATCGACTCGATCTACGAGGGCACGACCGGGATCCAGTCGATGGACCTCTTCTTCCGCAAGATCGTCCGCGACCAGGGCGCGGCGCTGAGCCTGCTGCTGACGCAGGTCTCGGACTTCGCCAAGGGGGAGGCCGGGAACGGGACGCTGGCGGCCGAGCGCGAGCTGCTGCGCCGAGGGCTCGATGACGTGCAGGCGACGCTGAGTGCGATGGTCGGCTACCTGATGTCGACGCAGCAGGACCCACGCAACGTCTACAAGGTGGGACTCAACACGGTGCGGCTGATGCTCGGCCTCGGCGACCTGGTGATCGGCTGGCTGCTGCTCCGGGAGGCCGAGGTCGCGCTGGCCGCCCTGGCCGGGTCGCCTGCCGAGCGGGACGTGGCGTTCTACCAGGGCAAGGTCGCGGCTGCGCGGTTCTTCGTCGCCAGCCGGCTGCCGCTGCTGGCCGCCGACCGGGCAGTGGCGGAGGCGGCCACCCTCGACCCGATGGACCTCCCCGAAGCGGCGTTCTAACCGCCCGGGACAGGAGCCGCTCCTTCGGGGCCGGGCGACGCCGCGCCGCTCTGACCTTCGAGCGGGACCTCGATCAGCAGCGTGGTGCCGTAGCCGGCCTGGCTGGTGACCTGGAGGGTGCCGCCGAGCGCTTCGATCCGATCGCTGAGCCCGACCAGCCCGGACCCGCGGCTGGGGTCGGCTCCGCCGATCCCGTCGTCGCGGATCGCCAGCTGCAGGATCGTGTCGCGGGTGTCGAGCTCGACGGTGACGACGGAGGCGTGCGCGTGCTTGGCGGCATTGGTCAAGGCCTCCGACACCACGTAGTAGGCCGCAACCTCGACCCGCTCCGGCAGCCGTCGCTCGGCGTGCAGGTGGAGCTCGACCGGCACGGCCGAACGGCGGCGCAGCGCATTGAGCGCAGGCTTCAAGCCGCCCTCGGACAGGATCGCCGGGTGGATGCCCTGGGAGATCTCCCGGAGCTCGTCGAACACGTTCCCCAAACCTTCGGCAATCCGGGACAACGAGTCCTGGAGCTCGCCGAGCTGCGGGGGCACGGTCGCCTGGGCCGCGCGCAGCTCCAACCCGAGAGAGACGAGCCGTTGCTGGGTGGCATCGTGCAGGTCGCGCTCGATCCGTCGCCGCGTCTCGTAGTCGGCGGCGACGATCCGCGCCCGCGATGCCACCAGCTCGGCACGGCTGTCCGCGTTCGCGACAGCCGTCGCCACCAGCTCCGTGAAGGTGGCGAGGCGCGCCTCGGTGTCCGGCGGCAACGGCTGACCCGGCCGCGTGCCCGCGGTCATCGCACCCCAGAGGCGGCCCTCGACGATGATCGGCGTCCCGATGCCTGAGCCGAGGCCTCCCTCGCGAATGGCGGTGGTGAGCTTGTCGGTGGCACCGGCGTAGCTCTCGACCCGAGCCGGACGGCCGGTGCGCGCGACGATGGTGCTGACGTTGTTCCCCTCGAGGCGCCAGCGGGTACCGGCGGGGAAGCGGTCGGCAGCCTGCCTCGAGGTCGCTACGGCGGTCATCGTGCCGTCGGACTCGTAGCGGGCCATGGCAGCGAAGGCGACCGGAAGCAGCTCCGCGACTTCTTCGACGACCGCCGCGAACAGGACCTCCGGCGGCGTACCGCGTGCCACGAGCGTCGCGACCCGGCGCAAGGCTGCCTGCTCCTGGGCGAGCCGGGCGAGACGGGCGCGACTCTCGGCGTTCGCGATCGCCGTGCCGACGAGCTCCGTGAAGTCCATGAGGCGCAACTCGGTGTCCGGGGGGAACGGCTCGTCGGTCTGCCTCGCGTGGAGGAACAGAGCGCCCCACAGCTGCCCTTCGACGATGATCGGGCTGCCGACCGAGGAGCCGATGCCGAGCTGGTCCCGCACGAACGCGGCGATACGCCCGGGGACGCCCCGGTAGTCGGCTATCCGGACGGATCGACCGGCCTGCAGGATCGCCGATGCCACGTCGCCTCCCTCGAGTGGCCACGGCCCCGGAACCAAGGGGTGGTCGCCCTCGGCGGACCAGGTAGCCAGGACGGTCACCGCGTGATCTCCCTCGTAACGGGCCATCCCGGCGAGGTGGGTGCCGAGCAGCCGGCCGACCTCCTCGGTGACAGCAGCGAACAGCTCATCCGGCGGCGCTCCGCCCGCCACCAGCGTGGCTACCCTGCGCAGCGCCGCCTGCTCCTGGGCGAGCCGCGCAAGCTGGGCGCGGTTCTCCGTGTTGGCGATCGCCGTGGCCACCAGCTCGGTGAAGTGGGAGAGCCGCTCCTCCGTGTCCGGTGGCAGCGGCTGGCCCTGGGGCGAGTAGGCACCCATCACCCCCCAGAGGCGCCCCTCGACGATGACGGGCGCCCCGGCGCCTGCGCCGGCTCGGTCCTCGCGGGCAGCGACACCGAGCGGGCCGGACGCATCGGCGTAGCTGCCGATCCGGGCCGGACGGCCGGTCTCGAAGACCACCGTGTGGACGTTCTTCCCGCCGAGGACCTGCGGGGTGCCAATCGGCGGCAGGAGCTCGCCGGCGCCACTCCAGGCGACAAAGGTGCACGACCCGTCGCGCTCGTAGCGGGCAAGGCTGGCGTACTTCACGGCAAGCAGCCGGGCGACCTCGTCGGTGACCGCCGTGAACACCTCCTCCGGCGAGACCCCGCGGGCCACCAGCGTCGCGACCCGGCGCAACGCGGCCTGCTCCCCGACCAGCACCCGCACGTCGTCACGCTCAAGGGCGCTCACCAGCCGCTCCGGGGGCGCGACCTTCCCCTCCCCGGTCACGTCGGCCGCGATGATCTCGGATGGGTGCCGAGGAAGTCGTCCGGTCCGCTCATGGTCAGCCTCCAAGGCGCGGCCTTGCGCCGCCCGGGCACGATGCGAAGCCGTCCGTGGCCGCCGGCCTCACCTCGCTCCTGCTTAGATTGAAACCCTCCGGCGCGTCGAGCACCAGACCGGGGAGCGATCGCGCCACAGCCGGCCGACAGCACACCAGCAACCGGGCGGTCGCGGACCGGAAGCGCTGGCCGGACCCGTCACGGCCGCGATGTCCGAAAACCGCCAGTCCGCGGGTGGCCAAGAAGGTAGAACTGACGCATGAGCTTGGACCGGGCCATTTGCTACCGAGCCGTCAGCAGCCGTGACAGCCGCTTCGACGGACAGTTCTTCACCGCTGTCCGCACCACCGGCATCTACTGCCGGCCGATCTGCCCGGCCCGCACGCCCCTCGAGCGCAACGTGGAGTTCTTCCGGCACCCCGCGGCAGCCGAGGCCGCCGGCTACCGGAGCTGCCGCCGCTGCCGCCCCGAGGCGGCTCCCGGCAGCCGGGCCTGGGACAGCGCCGGGGACCTGGTCGGTCGCGGGCTCCGGCTCGTCGCCGACGGCATCGTCGACACAGCAGGCGTTCCCGGCCTGGCAGCGAGTCTCGGGGTCGGTGAGCGCCAGCTGCACCGGCTCTTCGTGCAGCACCTCGGGGCAGGTCCCCTCGCCGTCGCACGAACCCGACGGCACCAGCTCGCCCTGCGCCTGCTGCACGAGACCGACCTGCCGATCACCGACATCGCCTTCGGCTCAGGCTTTTCCAGCGTCCGCCAGTTCAACGACACCATGCTCGCCGCGTACGGGAGAGCGCCGTCCGCACTCCGCGGCGGCGCGAAACGACGGCAGGGTACGGGGCTCAGCCTTCCGCTGGCCGCGCGGGCGCCGCTGGACGTGGGCTCGGTCATCGACTACCTCGCGCTGCGCGCCGTTCCCGGCACCGAGGAGGTCAACGGCGAGACCTACCGCAGGGCCGTCCACAGCTGCACCGGTGGCGGCATCCTCGAGGTCACTGGCATCGGCGACCGGCTCACCCTCACGCTCACCGGCACCGACATCCGCTTCCTGGCAAGGGATGTAGCCGCCGCCCGGCGCTTGTTCGATCTCGACGCCGACCCGGCAGCCGTACGCGAGGTCATTGCCGAGGACCCGTTGCTGGCGCCGCTGGTGGAGAAGCGGCCCGGCCTGCGGGTGCCGGGCGCGTACGACGGTTTCGAGCTCGCGGTACGTGCCGTACTGGGCCAGCAGGTGAGCGTCGCGGCCGGCTCGACGTTCGCGGGACGGCTGGTGCGCCGCCTCGGCTCGCCGCTGCCGGAGCCGTCGGGTTCGGTGACCCACCTCTTCCCCTCCGCGGAGACGGTCGCCGAGGCCGACCTCACCGGCATCGGCCTCACCCAGGCCCGGGCGACGACCCTCACGACGATGGCAGAGGCGGTCGCGGCCGGCGCGCTGCGGCTGCACCCCGGCGCCGACCAGCGGACGACCGAAGTCGCCCTGACCGCCATCCGCGGTATCGGTCCGTGGACCGCGTCCTACATCGCGATGCGGGCCCTCCGCGACCCGGATGCCTTTCCCAGCAGGGACCTTGGCCTGCTCAAGGCCTTTGGCCGGCTCACCGGGACCAGCGCAACCGAACGACAGCTCGAGCATTACGCCGAACGTTGGCGGCCGTGGCGCAGCTATGCGGCCGTACACCTCTGGGCATCCCTCAGCCACCAGGAGAATGCATGATCAGCGCAAGCACCATGACCACCCCTGCCGGACCGCTCACCGTGCTCACCGAGGACGATGTCGTCGTCGCGGCCGGCTTCACCGACGACCCCGACCGGCTCTACCGGCGGCTCCCGGACACCGGCGGCTACGCGAGAACCGATGACCTCGGTGACGTCACCAAGGCGCTGCTGCGCTGGCTCGACGGCGATCTCGCCGCGCTCGACGAGGTCCAGGTCAGGCAGGCGGGAACCCCGTACCAGCAGGCGATCTGGGGCGCACTCAGCCAGGTCCCCGCCGGGCAGACAGTCTCGTACGGGACCCTCGCCGAACGGGCTGGGGCGCCGACGGCGGCCCGCGCGGCAGGCAGCGCCTGCGGCCGCAACCTGGTCGCGCCGTTCGTGCCGTGCCACCGTGCCGTGCAGAGCGGTGGCGGGCTGGGGGGCTACGAATACGGCCTGACTGTGAAGCGCTGGCTCCTCGCCCACGAGAGAGGCAACAGTTTTGTTGCCGTGAGGTAGAAGTGCGAATCGCCGGGTACACCGCCTCTCAGCGATCCCGGCCTACCGGGCCGGGGCATTGAAGGAGGAACCGTCATGGGTATCGGCGTCAGCGTTTTCCTGATTGCGGTGGGCGCGGTGCTGGCCTTTGCAGTGAACGCAGCAGTTCCCAACCTCGACCTCACCCTGGTCGGCGTGATCCTCATGGTGGCCGGCGCCATCGGCCTGCTGATGTCGCTGGCCGTGTGGGGCCCGCGCCGTCGCGCGGTCGACCCGTACGCGACCGGTCAGGAGCGCACCGTGGTGCGCGAGAACATGGCGACCCCGACCGGGGAGCGCACCGTGGTTCGCGAGTCCGTCGACCCGCGCTACTAGCGCACAGCCGAAGGGCCGGCCGAAAGGCCGGCCCTTCGTCATGCGTCAGCGAGGGTCGGGCCGGTCGATGTTCCAGTGCCTCGACGCGGTGAGCGCGTGCCGGTCGTCGTCGTGCGGCGTCAGCAGGAACCTGCTCACCACCCGCTGGCCACCTTCGTGGTCGCCGTACAGCAGGTCGATCGTGAGTGGCGTGCCAGCCTTGATCGCCTCGGACGCCTCCGTGAAGTCCGGCTCTGCCGGGTCGCGAAACGTGCCCTGCCAGAACCCGATGTCGCCGACCGGGATGTACAGATCGCGGGCGAGCCGGCGGAAGTCCTCGACCTCTGGTGGTTGCGACGTCTGCGGGGTGCGGTCCGGGATCAGGTGCCACGCGTGCAGCACGGCGATGCCGGTGCCCACGTTGCGCAGGGACATCGCGAGGTAGACGACGTCGCCGTCCACCTCGGCCACCCCCCGGCCGCCGGGCAGCTTGATGAAGCGACCGTCCTCGTAGCCGACCTTCTCCTCGACGTCCTGGAACCGCGAGGGCAGCAGCAGCGGTCGGAGCTCGGCCTGCAGGGACCGCTCGGTCAGCCGGGCCGTCCGGTTGGCCGACCGCACCGAGGCGAACGTCGCCGCCGCGAGCACCAGCGTCCCGAACCCGGTGGCCAGGGACGCGACGGTGTTCCAGTTGAGCGTGGTGTCCACAGCCATGCCGAAAGCCTAGAGTCCGGCCCCGGTACTTGTCGCGCGGGCGGCGCAAGGCGAGGCTGGGCCTCGGAGACCCCCGTCGCAGAGGAGCACGGCATGCCCCACGAGGCCATTGAGGTTGATCTCGTCGTCGTCGGTCTCGGCCCGGGCGGTGAGGAGGTGGCCGAAAAGCTCGCCGTCGCCGGCCTGGACGTGGTCGGTGTGGACGAGCGGCTGGTCGGCGGCGAGTGCCCGTACTGGGGCTGCGTCCCGAGCAAGATGATGATCCGTGCCGCCGACCTGCTGGCCGAGACCGGTCGGGTCAACGGGATGGCCGGCACCGCGTCGGCTACGCCCGACTGGGCCCCTGTGGCGAAGCGGATCCGCGACGAGGCCACCGACAACTGGGACGACACCGTTGCGGTCAAACGGTTCGAGGACAAAGGCGGCAGGTTCGTACGAGGCCACGGCAGGGTGACCGCGCCCGGCGAGGTGACCGTCGGCGAGCAGGTCTTCCGGGCCCGCCGCGGCATCGTGCTCGGCACCGGCAGCCAGCCGGCCGTCCCGCCCGTCCCCGGCCTGGCGGGCACCCCGTTCTGGACCAACCACCAGGCGATCGAGACGACGGGAGTGCCCGAGTCGCTGCTGATCCTCGGCGGCGGGGCGGTCGGCGTCGAGCTGGCCCAGGTGTTCTCCCGCTTCGGTGCCAAGGTGACGGTCATCGAGGGCTCGCCGCGGCTGATCCCGATGGAGGAGCCGGAGAGCAGTGCCCTGCTGCTCGAGGTCTTCACCGCCGAGGGGATCGACGTCCGCCTCGGTGGCCATGCCCAGCAGGTCTCGTACGACGGTCAGCGGTTCACCGTCGCGCTTCCCGATGCCGAGGTCTCTGGCGCCCAGCTACTGGTCGCGACCGGCCGCAAGGTCGACCTGGCAGCCCTTGGGGTCGCGGCAATCGGGATCGACGAGTCACTCCGGGCGCTGCCCGTCGACGAGCGGATGCGCGCCGCCGACGGCGTATGGGGACTCGGTGACCTCGTGGGCAAGGGCGCGTTCACCCACATGTCGATGTACCACGCGGCGATCGTGCTGCGCGAGATCCTCGGCCAGGACGGGCCGCCGGCCTCGTACGAGGCGGTGCCGCGGGTGACGTTCACCGACCCCGAGATCGGCAGCGTGGGGCTGAGCGAGCAGCAGGCCAGGGACGCGGGCCTCAGCGTCCGCGTCGGCTTCACCCCGATCGGCAGCTCGGCCCGCGGCTGGATCCATCGGGGCCAGGGGCACATCAAGCTGATCGAGGACGCCGACCGCGGGGTGCTGGTCGGAGGGACGAGCGCCGGCCCGGTGGGCGGCGAGGTGCTCAGCGCGCTCGTGGTGGCGATCCATGCCGCTGTGCCCACCGAGACGCTGCGGTCGATGATCTACGCCTACCCCACGTTCCACCGCGCCATCGAGGCAGCCCTCGCCGACCTGCACTGAGCCGGTGCGCCCCTACGGGTGCAGGATGACCTTGGTCCAGCCGTTGTCCCGCTTGTCGAAGTGCCGGTAGGCCTCGGGCGCCTGGTCGAGCCCGATCTCGTGCGACACCAGGAACGACGGCTTCACCTTGTCGGCCGCGATGAGGTCCCGCAGCTGCCGGTTGTACGCCTTGACGTTGGCCTGACCGGTGGCCATCCGTTGGCCCTTCGCGAAGAACGATCCGAAGTCGAACGCCAGCTTGCCCTGCTGCATCAGCGGGTCAGGCCCCTGCGGATCCTTCGGCGGGAACACGCCGACGACGCCGATGGCACCCGTGGCCCGTACCGAGGCGACCAGGTTGTTCAGCGTGGACGCCGGCGCCTCCTTGCCCTGCGGGTCGTGGGCCTGCCAACCGACCGCCTCGACGCCCTTGTCGGCACCTTCGCCGCCGGTCAGGTCGAGCACCTGGTCCACCGGGGAGCCCTTGGTGTCATTGACACCGATGGCACCGATCTTCTCCGCCAGCGCGAGCCGGTCCGGCTGCCGGTCGACCACCATGATCTTGCTCGCCCCCCGCAGGTCGGCGGACAGCGCTGCCATCAGCCCGACCGGACCGGCGCCATAGATGACGACCGAGTCCCCCGGCCTGACGTCCGCAAGCTGCGTGCCGTGGTAACCGGTCGGGAAGATGTCCGAGAGCATCGCGTAGTCGGACTCCTTCTCGCGCGCGTCCGGGGGCAGGCGGAGGCAGTTGAAGTCGCCGTAGGGCACCCGCAGCAGCTCTGCCTGACCGCCGTTGTACGGCCCCATGTCGGCATAGCCGTAGGCACCGCCCGCGAAGCCGGGATTGACGGTCAGGCAGAAGCCGGTGAACCCGCGTTCGCAGTTCTTGCAGAAGCCGCAGGCGACGTTGAAGGGCAGCGACACCCGGTCGCCGACCTTGACCTCGTCGACCGCTGAACCGATCTCGATCACTTCGCCGAGGTTCTCGTGGCCGAGCACCTTGCCGGGCTCGACGCTGGTCCTCCCTTCGTACATGTGCAGGTCCGAGCCACAGATGTTCGCGCTCGTGATCTTCACGAGGACGTCTGTCGGCTTCTCGATCCGGGCGTCGGGGACGTTGTCGACGGCCACCTCGAAGGGGGCCTTGTAGACGAGTGCTCTCATGCTCGCGTCCCTGCCCCGCTTGCTTCTCGGGATGCCTGTCCGAACGAGAGTCCTTTCAGGCCCACGGGTAAGGTCGGCCTGTCGACGCAGCGCGAGAAAGGGGTCGCCCGTGGACAAGCATCCGCTGCTGACGTCGCTGGAGTCCGACAGCGCCGTTTTCTCCTCGCTCGCCGCGTCGGCCATGGGCGCAGGCCACGACCCGGCCGTCCCCTGTTGCGAGGGGTGGCGGCTGGCCGACCTGGTCCGCCACCTCGCCGGGATCCATTCGCTCGCCGCGGAGTGGGTGACGCAGGGGCGGCGGCCCGAGCAGTGGCAGCGGGAACCGTCGCCGGGACAGAGCCTGCACGCGTGGGCGACAGCGTGTTCCGACCGGCTGATCGACGCCGTCGGGACGGTCGATCCGGCGACCCCGTGCTCCACCTGGTCCGCCTACGACATGAGCGTGGGCTTCTGGGTGCGCCGGATGGCGCACGAGACCCTGGTGCACCGGGTGGACCTCGAGCAGAGCCTCGGCATCGACTACTGGGCGGTTGACCCGCTGATCGCGGTCGACGGGATCGACGAGACGCTCACCCTGTGGCTCACCGGCCGGATGCCGGCCGGCCTGACCGGCTCCGGCCGCACGGTGCGGGTGGTGTCGTACGGGCCCGAGGACAACGTGCTCTTCGACCGGGTCATCCGCCCGTACCACCAGTCGGTGCACTTCTCCAGCTCCGACGTCGGGCCGGCGGTCGACGCCGAGGTGTCCGGCTCGGCGTCCGCCGTCTGGGCCTGGTGCTGGGGGCGGAGCGACGCGGCCCACCCGGTCGAGACCGTCGGCGACGCCGACGCGGTGGACGAGCTCCGGCGCATCCTCGCGGCGGCCCAGCAGTAGCCGAGCCCTAGAGTGCACGCATGACCACCGTTGATCGTGATCGTCTGCAGTCGCTCGTCGCTCGCGAGCGCACGTCGTACGAGGCTGCACATCCCCGTTCGCAGGCAGCGGCCGGATCGGGCGGGTCGCTGATCGGCGGCGTCCCGATGACCTGGATGGCAATGTGGGCAGGCGGGTTCCCACTGCAGCTCGCAGGAGCCAAAGGCAACCGGCTGACCGACCTCGACGGTCACACCTACGTCGACTTCTGCCTGGGCGACACCGGCGCGATGGCGGGTCACTCGCCGGAGCCGACCGTACGCGCGGTTCGACGCCGGATCGAGGAGCTCGGCGGCATCACCACGATGCTGCCCACCGAGGACGCCGGGTGGGTCGGCGACGAGCTCGCCCGCAGGTTCGGCCTGCCCAAGTGGAGCTTCTCCCTGACCGCCACCGACGCCAACCGGTGGGCGATCAGGATCGCCCGGCACCTCACCGGGCGCAACAAGATCCTGGTCTACAACCACTGCTACCACGGCAGTGTGGACGAGACGGTGGTCGAGCTGGCCACCGACGGGTCGGTGATCGCCCGCCCGGGCAACGTCGGCGCGCCGGTCGACCTGGCGGTCACGACCCGCTGCGTCGAGTTCAACGACCTCGTGGCCCTCGAACGTGAGCTGGCCCACGGCGACGTCGCGGTCGTCCTGGCCGAGCCGGCCCTGACCAACATCGGCATCGTGCTGCCGGACCCCGGCTACCACCAGGCGCTGCGCGAGCTGACCCGGCGGTACGGGACCCTGCTGGCGATCGACGAGACGCACACCTTCTCGGCCGGCCCGGGCGGCTGCACGCAGGCGTGGGGCCTGGACCCCGACATCCTCACCATCGGCAAGGCGATCGCCGGTGGGGTGCCGGCCGGCGCGTACGGGCTCACCGCCGAGCTGGCCGAGCGGATCAGCAACGCGACGGATGCCGACCTGGTGGACGTCGGCGGCGTCGGTGGCACCCTCGCCGGCAACGCGTTGTCCACGGCTGCCATGCGGGCGACGCTCGGCGAAGTCCTGACCGACCAGGCCTTCCCGGCAATGTTCGCGCTCGCTGAGGCCTTCACCGCCGGCGTCCAGGACGTCATCGACCGGACGGGTGTGCCGTGGTCCGTGACCAGGCTGGGAGCTCGCGCCGAGTATCGGTTCTGCTCGCCTGCGCCGCGCAACGGCGGCGAGTCGGCCGCGGCCATCGACGACGGGCTGAACGAGTATCTCCATCTCTACACGGTCAACCGGGGCATCCTGATGACCCC
>JAWWOL010000188.1:0-2597 GCA_033851695.1 Frankiales bacterium | reverse complement strand
CGGCGGCTGCCTGTTCTCCGGCCGTACGGCGGGGAGGGCGGCCGCGGCAGCGACCGCCTGACGCTTCGGCCTCGCCGACGTGGGTACCCGAGCGGCGTACGGGATCCACAGGTGAAGGACGCGTCATGACGGTGCCGCGTTTCCAGGACCTGCCGCTGGCCGCGGTGCCGCGGGGCGTGATGGCCGCCGGCGCCGTCATGCAGGGTTCACGCGGCGGTGTCGACCTCCCCGAGGACGAGGTGCCGCGTGTGAAGGGCACCTCGCGCGCTACTACTAGAAGATGGGCGATCAGCCGCCGTGGGACCGCTGACGCACGGTCAGTCGCCGGCGTGCACCTGACGGTAGCGGACCTCGACAAAGCTGTAGAGCGCGAACACAGCGAACCCGCCCGCAACCAGCCAGACGAGCACGTGACCGACCGGGTGGTTGACGAGACTGTCCAGCAGCTGGCCGAGGTCGCGGGCGGTGCCCGGTCGGGCCTGCCATGCTGCCAGCACGAGCAGCGCCCCGACCGGGAGCACAGCGGCCGCCCGGGCGATGATGCCGACCCTTCCGACGACGTCGGCCGCGGCCTGCATCCGCACGCCGAGCGCGCCGGTGTCCAGGCTGTCGGCGTAGCCCCCCTGCACAGCGAGCCGCAGCTGCCAGGCGCAGACGCACACCACCGCCACACCGATCGCCGCCATCAGCAGGCGCCCCGGAGTAGAGGAGACGAGCAGGACTGCTGTCGAGTCGGACTGCCTGGCGGAACCCGCGCCGCGGTCACCTACCAGGAACGAGACGGTGACCACGGCCATCGCCAGGTAGAACACGGCCTGGCCGGCAGTGGTGACGCGGCGCAGCCGACCGACAGAACGGTCCCCGTAGGCGCCGGCGAGCCGCATCGCACCGAAGGCCGCGAACCCGAGCGCCGCCCCGGCCAGAGCGGCCCAACCGGCGGGCTGGGCCGCGACGGTGGTCAGGGCACCGTTGGCGTTGGCGGGGGTGCGCCCCCAGCCGGCGGCGAGGGCCGCCGCCAGGTAGGCGAGCAGGAGGTACAGCGCACCTCGCGCGAGCAGGCCGCCCCGCGCCGCCAGCCGGGCCAGGTCGCTCCGGCGAAACCGCTGGACCGCCACAAGGAGCACTCCTCGCTCCTTCCCCGTGTGCTCGGCCGGAACCGATTGCCTAGGGTCGGTCCCATGCAGACACGTCAGCTCGGACGCACCGGTCGGCAGGTCTCGGTCGTCGGCCTCGGCTGCTGGCAGCTCGGAGCCGACTGGGGCGAGGTCGGCGAGGACGAGGCCATGGGCGTACTGCGCGCCGCACTCGACGCGGGCGTCACGTTCCTCGACACGGCGGACGTGTACGGCGACGGGCGCAGCGAGACGCTCGTCGGCCGGGCCCTGCGCGAACACGGGCCCGACGGCATCACGGTCGCCACCAAGATGGGCCGCCGGGCCGAGCCGCACCTGCCGGAGGCCTTCACCCTCGAGGCGTTCCGCGGCTGGCTGGACCGCAGCCGGCGCAACCTCGGGGTCGACACCATCGACCTGGTGCAGCTGCACTGCCCGCCGACCGCGGTGTTCTCCGACGACCGGGTGTTCGACTCCCTCGACACCCTCGTCGACGAGCACGTGATCGCGGCCTACGGGGTGTCGGTCGAGACGGTCGACGAGGCACTGTCGGCGATCGCCCGGCCGCACGTGGCGACCGTGCAGATCATCCTCAACGTCTTCCGCCGCAAGCCCCTGGAGCGGGTGCTGCCCGCGGCCGCCGGGGCCGGGGTCGGGATCATCGCGCGGGTGCCCCTAGCGTCCGGCCTGCTCTCCGGACGGTACGACGAGAGCACCAGGTTCGCGGCCGACGACCACCGCACCTACAACCGGTCCGGCGAGGCCTTCGACGTCGGCGAGACCTTCAGCGGTGTGCCGTTCGAGGTCGGGGTGCGCGCGGCACGTCAGGTCGCCGGGCTCACCCCGGAGGGTGCGACGACGGCACAGCTCGCCCTGCGCTGGGTGGTCGACCAGCCTGGAGTGACCACGGTGATCCCGGGCGCCCGCAACGCGGACCAAGCGCAGGGCAATGCGGCCGCCGCCGAGCTGGCGCCGTTGGACGCGACCACGCTGGGTCGGCTCCAGGACATCTACGACACCGACGTCCGCCGGCACGTGCACTCCCGCTGGTAGTCGGCTACGTGCGGGAGTCCACCGGGTCGCCCGGCTGGTCGCTGTCGCCCAGGCCGGGTGGCAGGTCCTCGGGGACGGTCGGGGCGCCCGAGGGCGTCGCGGACCGGCTGCTGTCGGTGCCGTCCAGGGACGAGCTGACCTCGACCGGCACCGGGGCCGCCGCGGTCCTCGCGTTCCCGCGGCCCACGGCGGCCATCATCATGCCGATGAACGAGGGGCGACCCTGCATCTTCGACCGCACGTCGAAGGCCACGGCGAGCAGCAGCACGAGGCCCTTGATGATCTGGACGAAGTTGGAGTCGACGCTGAGGTTGGCCAGACCCAGGTTGAGGACGCCCATGACCAGGCCACCGATCATCGACCCCAGCACCGTCCCCACCCCGCCGGCGACAGCCGCGCCGCCGATGAAGACCGCAGCGATGGCGTCGAGCT
>JAWWOL010000182.1:0-7581 GCA_033851695.1 Frankiales bacterium | reverse complement strand
CACCGGGGTGTCGGCACTCACCGAGACGTTCGTCCGGGAACGGCCGCTGCCGCAGTCGTCCAGCGGGCTGTCGGCGACCAGCTCCGCCGAGCGCGGCGAGGTGACGGTGGACGACGCTGCCCTGTTCTTGGCCCGGTTCGGCGGCGGCGCGGTGGCCACCTTCGAGGCGACCAGGTTCGCCACCGGGCGCAAGAATGCGATGCGGATCGAGGTCAACGGGTCCCAGGGCAGCCTGGCGTTCGACTTCGAGTCGATGAACGACCTGTCGTTCTTCGACCAGACGCTGGACGACGAGACTGCCGGCTTCCGGCGGATCCTGGTCACCGAGCCCGGGCACCCCTACCTCTCGGCCTGGTGGCCGCCCGGTCACCTGATCGGCTACGAGCACAGCTTCACCCACGAGGTACGCGACCTCGTGGACGCCATCGGCACCGGCGTCGACCCGACACCGTCCTTCGCTGACGGACTGCAGGTGCAGCAGGTCCTGGCCGCTGTGGAGGCGAGCGCCGCCGCGGGATCCGGCTGGACACCGGTGCACCCGTCGTGACCTACTTGCCGTACGACCAGAGGAGCTCCTGATGCCGCGTCCCGTCACGTTGTTCACCGGGCAGTGGGCCGACCTGCCGTTCGAGGAGATGTGCCGGCTGGCTTCGGAGTGGGGCTACGACGGGCTCGAGATCGCCTGCTGGGGTGACCATCTCGAGGTCGACAAGGCGCTCGACCCGGCGACCGGAGATGCCTATGTCCAGGGTCGCCTGGACCTGCTGGACAAGCACAACCTCAAGGTGTGGGCCATCTCCAACCATCTGGTCGGCCAGGCGGTGTGCGACCACCCGATCGACGAGCGGCACCAGGGCATCCTGCCCAGGCGGATCTGGGGCAACGGCGAGCCCGAGGGCGTACGGACGCGGGCCGCCGCCGAGATGGCCGACACCGCCCGGGTAGCTGCCAAGCTCGGGGTCAAGACGGTCATCGGCTTCACCGGGTCCTCCATCTGGCACACCGTCGCGATGTTCCCGCCCGTGCCGCCGGCGATGATCGAGCGCGGCTATCAGGACTTCGCCGACCGCTGGAACCCGATCCTCGACGTCTACGACGAGGTGGGCGTGCGGTTCGCGCACGAGGTGCACCCGAGCGAGATCGCCTACGACTACTGGACAACCGTACGGACACTCGAGGCGATCGGGCACCGGCCGGCCTTCGGCCTCAACTTCGACCCGAGTCACTTCGTGTGGCAGGACCTCGACCCGGTGGGGTTCCTGTGGGACTTCAAGGACCGGATCTACCACGTCGACTGCAAGGAGTCGGTGAAGCAGCTCAACGGTCGCAACGGCCGGCTCGGGTCGCACCTGCCGTGGGCCGATCCGCGTCGGGGCTGGGACTTCGTCTCGACCGGCCACGGCGACGTGCCGTGGGAGCCGGTGTTCCGGATGCTCAACGCCATCGGCTACGACGGGCCGATCAGCGTCGAGTGGGAGGACGCCGGCATGGACCGCCTGGTCGGCGGCCCGGACGCGCTGGCCTTCATCCGCAACCTCACCCGGATCGAGCCGCCGCAGGCCTCGTTCGACGCCGCCTTCAGCTCGGGGAACTGACGGGGCTAGCGCCCGGGCCGGCCGGCGGCCTCGAGGGCCGCGACGACCATCGGCCACAGGGAGAGCTCGCGGGCGATCGGGGACAGCACGGTCTGACCCGCGGCCGAGGCGACGGCCTGCGACACCGCCTCCCGGACAGCCTGGCGGCGCAACGTCTCGACCCGTTCGCGGCTCAGGAACAGCCGACGCAGCCGCGACGGGCCGGCCCTGGTCACGTCCAGCGTCGGCATTGCCGATGCGACCGCAGCCGCCACCGTACGGGGGTCGACGAGCCGTTCGCCGAAGCGGCGCCAGTGCAAGGGGAACGGATCGAAGACCGCCTCCACCAACGAGGCGACAGCCTTCTCGACGTGGTTCTCCGACACCACCACGGGCTCCCGCAGCCGGCCGCCGGCCAGGAGCCGGTCGACCACAGCATCACCCGCCACCGCGAAGATCAACGCGGACACCAGCTGGTGCGCCTCGGCAGCCGTCACCGGCATCGGCGCCGTCCCCAGCGAGGCGCGCAGGGCGGCGACCACCGTGGTCAGCTCCGCCTCGAGCCGCAGCACCGCCGCCCGCCGTTGCGAGACCCGCTCGACCAGCAGCCCCCGCAGGGCCGGCAACCCGCCACCGGTCGCCGCCGAGGCCGCGAGCACCGCGGCGGAGCCCAGCCCGTCCTCCTCCAGCAACCGGCGCAGGTCCGCGCCGAGGGTGGGGGCGGTCGAGGCCTCGACCCGGTCCAGCTGGTTCATCACCACGGCCAGTGCCGCGTCCCGGCCGGCCATCCGGCTGAGGTAGCGCTCGTGCAGCGCGGCATCGGCGTACTTCTGCGGGTCCACCACCCACAGCACCAGGTCGGCGTTGTCCACGACGCGGTCGATGATGCCGAGGTGCTCAGTGCGTACGGTGTCGTGGTCGGGCAGGTCGATGAGTACGAGACCCTCGAGCGCCGGGTCGGGCCGCGGGTCGAGCATCGTCGTGCGCACGAGCCGGGCCCGCCTCGACACGCCGATCCAGTCGAGCAGGCTCGCGGCCGCGGGATCCTCGGGTCCGGCATCGCCCCACACACAGGCCAGCGGCTCCTCGGTCGCGGGGCGCCGTACGCCGACCGGGGACAGGGCAGCGCCGACCAGGGCGTTGAACAACGAGGACTTCCCGCTGCCGGTCCCACCCGCTAGGGCGACCACCGTGTGCAGCGGCGACCGGCCGAGCCGCTGGCGGGCGTGCTCGAGCAGTGCCTCCGCGGGGGCGGTCTCGGCGTCGCCGAAGCGCTCGCCAGCCAGTCCCAGCGCGCGGTCCAGCGCCGCGAGCCGGTCGGTCAGGGTCGCCGCCACCGGAGTCGACCAGGCAGGTCCGGCGGTCATGGCAGCACCTTGTCGAGGTCGTCGGCTGCCCGCAGGATGGCCAGCTCGGCACCGCTGAAGGCCGTGAGTCCCGCCTCGACGGCGAGGGCATCGCGTTCGACGAGCAGGACGGCGGACAGCCGGCCGACCAGGTCGGTGCGCAGGACCTCGACCCGGCGGGCGAACTCGGCATCGGCCGCGACGGATCGTACGGCCTCGTTCGACTGGGCAGCCGCACCCACGGCGAGCAGCGACAGCACCGGACCACCACCGCCTGCCCAACCGCGCAGCACCTCGACCGCCCCCGCCGCCAGGTTGGTCCGCGGTGTCCAGTCGACCTTGGCCACGACCTCCTCGCCACCGACGCGGGTCGGCCAGACCTCGCGCAGGGCGGCAAGGGCGCGGCCGGCCAGCACGCCGAGATAGACCGCCAACGCGTCCTCGAGGGCGTCGCCGAGGTCAGCAGCACCAGGGGAACCGGCCCGCCGGCGGAACAGTCCCTTCCGTACGGGGGACGTCAGCGGCTCGAGCCCCCCGGCGACGACGTAGTCCTGCCAGTGCTGCAGCAGCTCGCCGGTCACGATCACCCCGGAGGCCAGCCCGGCGGAGAGTTCCGCTGCGGCCACGGCAAAGGCGGCGACCAGGTCGTCCCCGAGCACGCGCGTCGTCGACTGCTGGTCGGCGATGACGGCGGCCAGCGCCCGCGCCCGCGCCGGCAGCGCACGCAGCGAGCCGGAGAACGTCCGGGCCACGATCGCCTCGCGGATCCCCGGGTCCACGGACAGCCGCTGGAGCCAGTCCCGCAGGGTCACCACGTCGAACTCGTCGAGCAGGCCCTCTTTCAGCGTCGTCTCGCTCACCGTGAACACCGGTGTCTGGCCGAGTCCGGCGTAGGTGAGCATCTCGCTGAGGTGCATGTGCACCTCGGCCGCGGCACTGGGCGGCACCCGGTCCAGCACGACGACGAGGACGGCTCCCCGGTCCCGCGCGGTCAGCAGGTGCTGCCACGGAACGGCGTCCGCGTAACGGTTCGCGGTCAGCACGAACAGCCAGACATCCGCCGCAGCAAGCAGTCTGGTCGCCAGCTCACGGTCGTCGGCGGCGACCGAGTCCACGTCCGGTGCGTCCAGGATCGCCACGCCGGCCGGCACAGTGGGCGCCGGGACGACCTGGACGGTGCCGGCATCGGCGGACGCGTCCCGTACGGGACGCAGTCCCGACAGCGGCAGACCCTCGACGTACCAGCGCTCATCGGCCGGGTTGCACACCAGCACCGGCGCCCGGGTCGTAGGGCGCAGGACGCCCGTCCGGCTGACGGGGGCCCGTACGAGGGAGTTGACCAGCGTCGACTTTCCCGCCCCGGTGGGCCCCGCGACGACGACCAGGACCGGCGCTCCTGGTCGGGTCAGCCGCGGCAGCACCTGGTCGTCCAGGGTGGCCAGCAGCTCCTCGCGCAGGTGGCCGCCCGTGACCGCCGTCGGCAGCCCGGGGCACATCGGGGCGGCCTCGACCACCCGGCGCAGCTCACCGAGCGCGGCCAGCAGCGGGCCCGACCCCACACCGCCGGTCGTCTCTGTCACGTGCAGACCTTACGTTCAGCGCGTCGTCGCGACATCGTGACGCGCTGATACCGGGGCGCGAGAGGCGGCCACCGCGGGCCATAAACGGCTACCGTGTTGCCCCGGGTCGATCCGGACGGGTGTCCGGACCTCCCGCGCCCGTAGCTCAGCGGATAGAGCAGCCGCCTTCTAAGCGGTTGGTCGCAGGTTCGATCCCTGCCGGGCGCGCCATCACCTCAACCACCAAGCCCTCGTCCGGCAGCGTCCGCGAGCTCCCGGGCCGCTCCCTGGTCGTCGAAGTCGGCAGGCTCCTCGCGCCGCCGCCACCTGAGTGCCAGGCAGCCGGCGGCGAGCAGCTCCACTGCCAGCAGGCCGACTGCCGCCAGCTCGAGCGGGCGGGCGAGCGGTGCCGTGGAGACGACGGCCTTGCGGGTCTGGTCGGGTGCACCGCCGACCACCCAGCGGTAGGACGCCGGAGCGTCCGGGAGGCCCTGCCGGTGGACGGTGACCCGGACCACCGAGGCCCCCGAGGTGGTGAGGGTGGTGTGGGCGCTCCACTGGCCGTCCGCCAGCGGGGTCAGGGTGATCGTTGTCGACGGTGTCCCGTCCGCCCGCTCCAGGACCACGTCGACGCCGCGCACGACCCCGGGAGACGGCCGCCGGGTGTCGAAGACGCCGACCAGCACGACGTTGGCGCCCGGCACGTTGGGCCGCACCTCCAAGGTCTCCTGCAGGTCCTGCGCAGCGCCGTCCATGACCGGTACGACGCGGTCGGCGGAGTAGCGGACCAGCTGCGGCTCCCGCGCCGGCTGGCCACTGGTCAGCAAGGCGGTGAGCCCGAGCACCGTTGCGGCGGCGAGAGCCTCCGGAACGAGGAACCGGGGCCGATCCTTGCGACCCGACCGCGGCCGGTGAAGCGCGGCACTGTTGGCGAGGCCGAGGGCTCCGACCACCGCCACGACCGCCAGCTTGGCCAGCAGGATCCGGCCGTAGGTGGTGAGGATCAGCGCGTCGACCGAGCCGACCACGCCGCTGGCCAGGTAGACACCCGTGACCACCATCACCGCGACGCAGACCAGCGCAGGCACCAGGAACCGGCGCAACGCGGCCCGGGTGGCCACCGCCTCTCCGCCGGAGCTGCGCAGCCGCGGCACGACGACCATGGCGACGGTCAGCAACGTGCCTGACCAGGTGGCCGCCGCGAGCAGGTGCGCGGCGTCGGCAGCGATGCGGGTGGGGGACGCGACGCCGGCGCCGGCGTGACCCATGAGGGCGAAGCCGACGGCCGAGACCGACGCGGCGAGGACCGTGAGCCAGCGGAGCACGGCGCCGGGGGCCACCCCGCCCCGCGACCGGCCGCGACGGCAACGGCCGTACATCACCAGGGCCAGGAGCAGCAGCCCGCTTTCCCTTACCAGCCACCGGGTCCCGTACGAGCTCGGCAGCAGCCGGGCCAGCGACTCGTGACTCGCCGAAGCCTGCTCGACCAGCAGCCCGGCGCTGACCAACAGCGCGCCGACGGATCCGGCGAGGGCGAGGTCGCGGCACCTGCGCATGGCCGCATCGGTGAACGGACCATCGCGGTCCGGGCGGTGCAGCGCGGCCAGCAGGGTCGCCCCGAGGGCGACCGCGAGGCCAAGGAACAGCAACCAGCGCAGGGCCGACTCGGGCAGCGCAGGCGGCGTCTCGTGCAGTCCGGCCGCTTTCGCGGCGTGCTGCAGGCCGAAGACGAACACCCCACTGGTCCGGTGCAGGTCGTCGCTGGAGATGGTCTCCCAGGAGATCCGGTAGGCGTCCGGCGTCAGGGCCGGCAGGCCCACGACGAGCAGTACGGGTCTCCCGACGCCGGCCACCTGGCTCCCGGCCGGCGCGGTGACCAGCGCCATGCTGGTCGGGCGCCGATCGCGGCCGTCCTGGCCGACGATGGTGACGTGCGTCGCGGCCAGCTCGATCGACTCGCTGAACTGCAGCTGCAGCCGCTGGGGCGCGGAGCTGAGGACTGCGCCGTCGGCCGGGTCGCTGTTGACGAGAAATGCATGCGCGCTGGCTGATCCGGCCGGGACGACGACGGCAGCACAGACAGCCGCGAGCAGCACGGCGAACCGCCGGAGTCGACTCGACATGATGATCACCAGACCGGCACGTGCTTCAGGGTCAGCTGGCCGTAGTCGATCTCGATCTTCTCGTTGTGCCGGACCAGGTCGGCCGGGTTCTGATAGACGAGGTAGTACTTCTGGCCGGCCCGCAGCGTGTGGCCCTGCTTCATCAGCGAGACCCGCGACGCGCTGCCCTTGCGCACCTCACTCTTCAGGATGGGCGGGTGCGTGACGTCGTTCTGGAACTTGCTGGCCTTCTCGCTGTCCAGCACCACGTAGGTGAGCGTCACGAGGCCCCCGTCTCCCACGACGGCGACCTGGCTGAACCGGATGCCCAGCTGGTCTTCCATCGCGGCGTTCTGGGGCATCTTGTGCGAAGCCACCGGCGACTGGGGCGACGTGGTGAGATTGTGCCCGATCAGCACGATCGAAAGCAGCACCACGGCCACTATGCCGATCACCTGGTAGCGCTGACTCCGCGAGCGAGCTGGCCGCTCGCTGCCGGATGTCAGCTCGGGGGTGGCTGTGCTGCTGCTCATGGTCTTTCCTGTCTCTGGAGTCGGATGGTGCACCCCGGGACCGGGCCGGCTGGCGGCCCGGCCCCGAGGGAGCTGCTGGTGCTACGGCATCGTGTTGCGCGTCGACAGGAACGAGTCGAAGTACGCGATGCCGGTGCTTCCGCTGATGTTGGTGGCACCCGCGGTGATCCCGAGCCGAACCGCCTCGAGGAGCAGTGCGCTGGTGTTGCCGGTGAGCAGCGGTTGTGCCGCCCCGTTGACGGTGAGGCTGAGTGAGCCCGCGGTAGCGGACGTCCAGTCCACCTGGAGCAGCTGGGTGCTTCCGGTGAGGGTGACCCAAGCACCCGTCGAGGTGCCATTGGTCCGCGAGAGCACGGCCCGGACCTGCGGAACACCGCCTGTGTAGCGGTACTGCACGGTGAACACCTGGTTGTTGTTCGCCGTACGGCCCTCGAAGATCGTGAGGACCGTGGTGGCCGCGGGACCCG
>JAWWOL010000164.1:0-7451 GCA_033851695.1 Frankiales bacterium | reverse complement strand
TGAGATAGCTGGCGACCCGGATCGGCCACTCAGCGAGCGTGCCGCCGAAGTTGCCGGCCGGCGGGGCACCGTACGGCGCCTGCCCGTAGGGGGCCTGGCCGTACGGAGCCGGCGCGCCGGCCTGAGGGGCGCCGTACTGCGGGGACCCGTACGCGGGGGGCTGCCCGTAGGTCGGGGGCGGCGGCGGGTTCTGACCGGGATCGCCGTACGGGTTGTCGGGCGTTGTCATCGTCTCTCCTCATGGGTGGGGCCGGGGTGGGTCAGATCAGGCCGAACCTTGCGAGCTGCCAGCATTCGCCGGCGGTCAGAACTGCCGTGCCGAGCAACACCCTGACGGTTGCGGGCTGCCGGCGCCATGACCCGACGGCACGTCGTCCCCAGGGCGTAGCCGCCAGCACCAGGACGATGGCGCCGAAGAACGCCAGCGGGTTGGCGGCCAGCCCAGCCGCCAGGTGGCCCTGCCCGACCTGTACGGCAGCGGTCGTGCCTCCGCAGAGGGGACACGGGATCCCGGTGACCGCGCGCAGCAGGCACAGGGTGTGCGGCCGGTGCGGAAGCTGTACGGCCCCCAGCGCGATGGCGGCGGCGCCCATGACGGCAAACCGCCGGAGCGGCACCCACCCGGCTGGGACGGTGAGGGGTGACGACGTGCGGGAGGCGGCGATGCCGTGCACACGCCCCCCTCGGCGGCAGATCGGCCCCGGCGGCCGACGCGCGCAGCGTACCGCCTGCGCGCCCGCTGAGGCGATGGTTAGGGTGTCAACGTGTCGGACTTGAGGGCTTGGGGACCAGTGACGTGACTTTCCGCCTTGTCGTCCTCGTCTCCGGCGCAGGCACCAACCTGCAGGCACTGCTCGATGCCTGCCACGACCCCGGCTACGGATGCACCGTGGTGGCAGTCGGGGCCGAGAAGCCCGGCACGGGTGGGGTGGACAGGGCGCTGGCCGCCGGCGTGGACACGTTCGTCATCCCCTTCGCCGACTATCCGGTCCGGGCCGACTGGGACGCTGCGCTGGCCGACGCGATCGCCGCGTACCAGCCTGATCTGGTGGTGCTGGCCGGGTTCATGCGCATCCTCGGCCCGCCGGTCCTCGAGCGGTTTCCCGGCCGGGTGGTCAACACGCACCCCGCGCTGCTGCCGTCCTTCCCAGGAGCCCACGCCGTACGGGACGCCCTCGCGTACGGGGTCAAGGTGACCGGGGTCACCGTCCACCTGGTCGACGCCGGCATCGACACCGGCCCGGTCCTCGCCCAGGCGGCGGTCAGCGTCCGCGCGGACGACGACGAGGCGACGTTGCACGAGCGCATCAAGGTCGCGGAGCGCACGCTCCTCGTCCATGCCGTGGGCCGGCTGGCCCACGGTGGTTTCCGTACCGAAGGAAGAAAGGTCACTCTGCCGTGAGCAGCGAGAGCCGCACGCCGATCCGCCGGGCGCTGGTCAGTGTCTATGACAAGACCGGGCTCGAGGAGCTCGGCGCAGCCCTGGTCGAGGCTGGGGTCGAGATCGTCTCCACCGGCTCGACCGCAGCCCGGCTGGCCGCTGCCGGGCTGCCGGTCACGCCGGTCGAGCAGCTCACCGGATTCCCGGAGTGCCTCGACGGGAGGGTCAAGACGCTGCACCCCCGCGTGCACGCCGGCGTTCTGGCCGACCTGCGCAACCCCGACCACGAGCGACAGCTGGCCGAGCTCGAGATCGCGCCGTTCCAGCTCGTCGTGGTCAACCTCTACCCGTTCACCGCCACCGTCGCGAGCGGCGCCTCGTCGGAGGAGTGCGTCGAGCAGATCGACATCGGTGGCCCGTCGATGGTCAGGGCCGCGGCCAAGAACCACGCCAACGTCGCCGTCGTCGTCTCGCCATCGCGCTACGACGAGCTGGTCGACGCCGTACGCGGTGGCGGATTCACCCTCAGCCAGCGGCAATCCCTTGCTGGGGCGGCATTCCAGCACACGGCGTCCTATGACGTGGCCGTCGCGAGCTGGTTCGGCAACGTGCTCGCCCCGACCGACGTCATCGACGGGGAGCACACCGGTTTCCCGTCCTGGGTTGGTGCGACGTACGAGCGCGAGGATGTGCTGCGCTACGGCGAGAACCCGCACCAGCGCGCCGCGCTCTACGTCGGCAGCAACGACGCCGACGGACTCGCTCAGGCAGAGCAGCTGCACGGCAAGCAGATGTCGTACAACAACTACCTCGACACGAACGCCGCGCTGCGGGCCGCGTACGACTTCGAGGCCCCGACCGTCGCGATCATCAAGCACGCCAACCCTTGTGGCATCGCCTCTGCCGGCGCCGGGGCAGACATCGCCGAGGCGCACCGCAAGGCGCACGCCTGCGACCCGGTCAGCGCGTTCGGTGGCGTCATCGCGGTCAACCGGCCGGTGTCGGTGGCGATGGCCGAGCAGGTCGCGGAGATCTTCACCGAGGTGATCGTCGCGCCTTCGTACGAGCCGGGCGCGGTCGAGATCCTGTCCGGCAAGCCGTCGATCCGGGTGCTGCGGACGCCGAGCGGCTGGTCCGGAGGGATCGAGTACCGGCAGATCTGCGGGGGCCTGCTGCTGCAGACGACCGACACCATCAGCGAGGCCGGCGACACGCCGGACGGCTGGACGCTGGTGACCGGCGAGCCGGCAGACGCCGAGACCCTGGCCGACCTCGAGTTCGCCTGGCGCGCCTGCCGGGCGGTCAAGTCCAACGCGATCCTGCTCGCCTCCGGCGGGGCCACCGTCGGGATCGGCATGGGCCAGGTCAACCGGGTCGACTCCTGCCGGCTCGCGGTCCTGCGGGCGGGCGACCGGGCCAAGGGGGCCGTGGCAGCGAGCGACGCCTACTTCCCGTTCCCCGACGGCGCCGAAGTGCTGATGGACGCCGGGGTCAAGGCCATCGTCCAGCCGGGCGGTTCCGTACGCGATCCGCTGGTCGTCGAGGCGGCGCAGAAGGCCGGCGTGACGCTTTACCTGACCGGGGTCCGGCACTTCTTCCACTGAGCGTCCGCCCAACTGCCTGCCCGGTTCCCTCCCGGTCGATAGCGACGCTATCGACAGGAATCGGCCGCGAAAACGTCGACAGCTCCGCTATCGACACTCACCGGCCCCGCGGCGATAGCGACGCTATCGACGGGAATCGGCCGCGAAAACGTCGACAGCGCCGCTATCGACGGGTAGCAGGTGGGTCTCGGCTTCTCGGTAGGGTTGGCGACGTGACGGCACAGGTGCTCGACGGCAAGGCGACCCTCGCGGCGATCAAGGACGACCTCAGGCAGCGGGTCGCGGCCCTCGCCGAGCGGGGCATCCACCCCGGCCTCGGCACGCTGCTGGTCGGCGACGACCCCGCGAGCGCGGCGTACGTGCGCAGCAAGCACCGGGACTGCGCCGAGATCGGGATGAACAGCCTCCAGCGGGCGCTGCCCGCCGATGCCAGCCAGGCCGAGATCGAGGCTGTCGTCGCCGAGCTGAACGCCGATCCGGCGTGCACCGGCTACATCGTCCAGCTGCCCCTGCCGCGGGGCATCGACACCAACCGGGTGCTCGAGCTGATCAACCCGGACAAGGACGCTGACGGCCTGCACCCGATGAACCTCGGTCGCCTCGTCCTCGGCCAGGCCGCGCCGCTGCCCTGCACGCCGCGTGGCTGCATCGAGCTGCTCCGCCGCTACGGCGTCGAGATCAACGGCGCGGACGTGGTCGTCGTCGGCCGTGGCATCACCGTCGGCCGCTCGCTCGGCCTGCTCCTGACCCGGCGGAGCGAGAACGCTACGGTCACGCTGTGCCACACCGGTACGCGGGACCTGGCCGCGCACGTACGCCAGGCGGACATCGTCGTCGCTGCCGCCGGTGTGCCGCACCTGATCACCGCCGCGATGGTCAAGCCGGGCGCCGCCGTACTGGATGTGGGTGTCAGTCGGGCACTGGTCGACGGCACCTCCGTACTCGTCGGGGACGTCGACCCGGGCGTCGCGGAGGTGGCCGCTTGGATCTCGCCCAACCCCGGTGGGATCGGCCCGATGACCCGCGGAATGCTGATGACCAACGTGGTCGAAGCGGCAGAGCGCCCGGCCTGAGGCGGCTCGGCCTAGCCGGCCCGGCGGATCCGCTCGTCGTCGTTGGCCGGCAGCGGTCGCACGATCCCCGCTGAGATGATCTCGTTGGCCAGCCGGGCGCGCCGGTTGACCCCCTCGGGGACCCGGAACTTGGTGTAGAGCCGCAACAGGTGCTGCTTGACCGCGGCCTCGGTGACGACCAGCTCCTCCGCGATCTCTCGCGCGGTGGCGGGCGCGACGAAGGCGTCCTCCTGCAACGCCGGCCGGCACAGCGCCGTCAGCACCTCGATCTCGCGGCGGGTCAGCTCGGGGGCGACGATCCGGCGGACCTCGACGGTCTCGTCCGAGCGCTCCTCGTAGTTGGTCAGCCCACCGACACGGCATCGGGCCATCCCGAACGTCACGACGTCGCCGTCGGAAAGGACGCGGCGACCGATCGGGCGGCCGTTGACCCGGGTCCCGTTGGCGGACAGGCCGAGGTCGCTCACGTAGACGAAACCGCCGCGTCGTACGAGCTCGGCGTGCAGTCTGGAGACGCTGGGGTCCTCGAGTCGGATGTCGACCCCGGACGCACGTCCGATCGTCGTCACGTCCACCTCAAGCTCGACAACCGCGCCCGTGTCCTCGATTCGCAGGTAGGGGGTGTCCACGAGAGCCTCCTCGGCCGTGCCTTACGGGGTGCCCGACCGACCGGGCCCAGTAGCCGGAGGGTCAGCCCCGCCTGCCGCCTTCGTTACCCCTCACAGCAACCTCACAACCCACTCGCCCTGAGTTGGTGGACCCGCAGGCGAGACCTAGACTCGGACTGATTACCGGGAGGACAACCATGGCTGACACGCCGTCTCGCGGGCTCGCCGATGTCGTGGCGGCCTCGACCGCAATCTCCGACATCGACGGCAAGGCCGGCAAGCTCTTCTACCGCGGCTACGACATCCACGACCTCGGCGGCCACATCAGCTTCGAGGAGTGCGTCTTCCTGCTGCAGCGCGGCACGTTGCCCACGCAGGCCGAGCTGGACGCGATCACGGCGGAGCTGGCCGCGGGCCGCGCGCTGGGTCCCACGGTGCAGAGCGTGCTGCCGCTGGTCGCCGGCAAGGCCTCGCCCATGGAGGCGCTGCGCACGCTGCTGTCCGCGAGCAGCGTGGACGACCCGGACAAGGACTCGAACAGCCCCGAGGCCAACGCCCGCAAGGCCGTACGCCTGGTCGCGCAGATGCCCGTGCTCGTGGCGAGCTATCACGCTGCCCGTACGGGATCGGTGGTCCCTGACCCCGACCCTTCGCTCGGCACGGCCGGCAACTTCCTGCTGCAGATCACCGGCAAGACGCCCGATGCCAAGGCGGCGGCGGCCTTCGACGAGTGCCTGGTCCTGCACGCCGACCACACGATGAACGCCTCGACGTTCGCCGCACGGGTGTGTGCCGCGACCCTGTCCGACATGCACTCGGCCGTCACCGCAGCGATCGGCACGCTCAAGGGCGCCCTGCACGGTGGGGCCAACGAGCAGGTGATGAAGACGCTCGAGTCGATCGAGAACGGCGTGGCCGGCGTCGACCAGGACGTCACCGCCCGGCTCGGCCGCGGCGAGAAGCTGATGGGTTTCGGCCACCGGGTCTACCGCACCGAGGACCCGCGGGCGACCCACCTGCGCCGGCTCTCCGAGCAGTTGTCGACGGCGACCGGCGACTCGCAGTACTACGACATGTCGATCGCCATGGAGCAGACGGTCCTCAAGGTCAAGGGCCTCTACCCCAACGTGGACTTCTTCGCCGCCAGCGTCTACCACGCGCTCGGCATCCCGACCGACCTGTTCACGCCCGTGTTCGCCATCTCCCGGATGTCGGGGTGGACCGCGCACGTCATCGAGCAGCACGCGGACAACCGGCTGATCCGCCCCGACAGCGAGTACATCGGGCTGCACGACCAGCATTGGGTCCCGATCGGCGACCGGTGACCAGCCAGCCGGAGAGCCACACCGGTCCGGTACGCCGGCCGTTGGGCGAGCTGCCGGTCGCGGTGGTGCTCCTGATCGCCGGCGGTGGCGTCGCCGCGATCATGCTGAGCCACTGGCGCAGGGGGATGTTCCTGGTCGGTCTGGCCGCGCTGGTGGCGGCCCTGCTGCGGCTGGTGCTGCGCAGCCGCGACGCCGGCCTGCTCGTCGTCCGGAGTCGCGCGTTCGACGTCCTCGCGCTGACCCTGATGGGCGCGGCGGTCCTGGTGCTCACCGCCGTCGTGCCCGGCCAATCCGGCTGAACGGGCTGGGCCCGAACGGGTCGGTGGCGAGCCGCCGGGTCCGGTCGGATAGCCTTCGATTACATCCAGCGACCGGACATCGGTGTACCGGTTGGCCGGTGCAGACGACTGGAGATTGCGCATGGCAGGCACGACCCACCGCGTGACACTGGTGCCCGGCGACGGCACCGGACCCGAGCTGACCGAGGCGACTCGTCGCGTCCTGGAGGCGGCGGCCGCGACCTCCGGCTCGTCCTTCGACTGGGACGTCCAGGAGGCCGGCGTCGACGTCATGGAGAGCGCCGGCACCCCGTTGCCGCAGGAGACGCTCGACTCGATCAAGCGCAACAAGGTCGCCATCAAGGGCCCGATCACCACGCCGATCGGGACCGGGTTCCGTTCGGTCAACGTCGCGCTGCGGGCCGAGCTCGAGCTCTACGCGTGCCTGCGCCCGTGCAAGACCTACCCGGGCGTACGCACCCGGTTCGACCACGTCGACGTGACGATCGTCCGTGAGAACACCGAGGACCTCTACGCCGGCATCGAGTACCAAAGCGGCACCCCCGAGGCGGACCAGGTCATCGACTTCCTCAACGGCCTGCAGAAGAAGCAGATCCGGCCCAAGTCCGGCATCTCGATCAAGCCGATGAGCGAGTTCGGCTCCGAGCGGATCATCCGCTACGCCTTCGAGTACGCGCGCAGCGCCGGCCGCAAGCGGGTCCACTGCGTCCAGAAGTCCAACATCATGAAGTTCACCGACGGCCTGTTCTTGTCGGTGTTCCGCGAGGTGGCCAAGGACTACCCGGACATCGAGCCGTGGGAAAACCTGATCGACGCCACCTGCATGGGCCTGGTCCAGCGCCCGGACGAGTGGGACGTGCTCGTCCTGCCCAACCTCTACGGCGACATCATCTCGGACCTGACCGCCGGCATGGTCGGCGGCCTGGGCGTCGCGCCCGGTGCCAACATCGGTGTCGACACCGCGGTCTTCGAGGCCACGCACGGCAGCGCGCCGAAGTACAAGGGCCTCAACAAGGTCAACCCGACCGCGATGATCCTGTCCGGCAAGCTGATGCTCGAGCACCTCGGCGAGGCCGAGGCCGCCGCCAAGCTCGAGGCAGCGGTCGCCCAGGTCATCGCCGAGGGCAAGAGCGTGACCTACGACATGAAGCCGGACCGCAG
>JAWWOL010000140.1:0-16079 GCA_033851695.1 Frankiales bacterium | reverse complement strand
GCGCTGCTGGCGGGACTCCGGGTGCACGATCGGCACCGGTCCACGTTGTCCGCGACCGAGCTCCAGGTCCACACGGCCGCCCGGGCGCGGGCGCTTGCCGAGACCGGCCTGCGCCTGGCGCTGCGTTCTGGAGACCCGCGACGGGTGCTCGGCTGGGCCGAGCGATGGCGGGCCGGGAGTCTGCTGACCCGGCCGGTCCAGCCGCCAAGGGACTCCGTGCTGGCGGGCCGGCTCACGGAGCTCAGGGCCGTCACGGCCGAGCTGGATCGGGTTCGCTCCGAGGGCGGGGACCACCTGCGGCTGGAACGTCAGCAGCGCGCTCTCGAGCGTGCCGTCTCCGACAGGGCCCGGGTCGGGCGCGCGGAGCTGCGGCAGGTGCGGCTGGCGAGCGCCTCGATGCTCATGGAGGTACTGGGAGACCAGGCGCTCGTCGAGTACGTCCAGGTGGGCGCCGATCTGTGGGCGGTGGTCGTCGCTGCCGGTCGGTGCACGTTGCACGTCCTGCCGGGAACCGCCGACCTGCCCGCAGAGCTCGAGGCGTTGCGACTGGGGTTGGCCCGGGCAGCCAGGGGTGGTTCGCAGCGGATGCTCGAGGCCACGGCCGCAGCCATGTCGGTCGGCACCCGGCGATTGCAGGCACTCCTGGTCGAGCCGTTGGCCGATCGGTTGGGTGATCGGCCCCTGGTCCTCGTTCCCACCGGCGAGATGCATGTGCTGCCCTGGGCGCTGCTTCCGGCGACGCGCGGGCGCCCCGTGTCTGTCGCCCCCTCGGCTTCCGTCTGGCTTGCTGCGGGTGAACGGCGTCAGTCCCATCGCGGGGGAGTCGTTCTCGTTGCCGGCCCAGGGCTCCCCGGTGCCCAGGACGAGATCCGCGCCGTTGCGTCGGTCTACGGTGCACAGGCCGTCAGGTTCGAGTCGGACCAGGCCGTCGCGGCGGAAGTCCTGCAGGCGCTGGCCGGTTCGGCCTACGCGCACATCGCTGCTCATGGGCGCTTCCGGTCGGACAACCCGCTGTTCTCCTCGCTCCAGATGGCAGACGGGCCGTTGACCGTGCACGACCTCGAGACCATGAGTGCCGCGCCATCCGTGGTGGTCCTGTCCGCGTGTGATTCGGGACTTTCGGCCATTCATCCGGGTGACGAGCTCATGGGGCTGGCAGCTGCCTTGTTGCGCACGGGCACCCGGGCCCTGGTCGCCAGTGTTGCTCCCGTGCCGGACGACGTGGCCCGCGCGACGATGGTCGGTTTTCACGCCTCACTCAGCCAGGGATCCGCCCCGGCGGCCGCACTGCTCGAGGCGCGGGCCGCCTTGGGTGAGGCGGAGCAGGTGCAGGCCGGCGCCTTCGTCTGTTTCGGCGCCGGGTAGCGCCGCGACTCAGCTGTCGGGACAGAGCAGATCGGCCTCGGGCCGGACGAAGAAACCCACGCCGGGGACGACGGTGGTCGCGTCCGCGAGTACGGCATGAGCCGCCTGCCGTGGCGTGAGACTCGTGCCCTTCATCCGCGCTGCGATCGCGGCGGTGACCTGCGGGGCGGCGAAGGAGGTGCCCGACCAGCAGGCCCATCCCTCCAGCTTCTCGAGGCTGCCGTCCTCGCCCGGCGCGTCCAGTCGCCACTCGCCCCTGACATAGGTGCTGCGGATGTCGACGCCAGGGGCACAGCAGTCCACCCACACACCGAAGTTGCTGAAGGCTGCCCGCGTCATGGCGCCTCGACGGGTGTCCACGGCCCCGACCGCGATGACGTGCTTGAAAGCGGCGGGCCAGAACGGCCGGCTCTGGCCGTTGTTGCCGGCGGCCGCGACGATGACCGACTCCGGGTCCTGCTTGGACAGCAGCGCCTCCAAGGCCGGAGGTGCCATGTCGTCGTGGGTGTAACCGCCGAGCGAAGCGTTGACCAGCAGGCACTTCGCCCTGGCGATGCCGAGCGTCACCGTCCGGTCGTCGCCCACGCCGGCGCTGTCGAGGACCCTCTCCGGATCGATCGACAGCCACGGGGCCAGCTGCATCAGGATGCCGGAGACGAAGGTGCCGTGGCCGGCCTCGTGGTCGAGGAGGTCGCCACTCGTGAACAGCAGGTCGGTGTCGTCGCCCTCGCTGAAGAGTCGGGCGAACAGCTCGGGGTGCAGGCCGTCGAGATCCGCGGGCACGCCGGTGTCGATCGCGGCGACCCGGGGTGCGCCCACGTCGGGAGCGGCCCAGCGACCCTCGGGCGGAGCGGCCGGCCTGGGCTCACCGCCAGGGCCACCGTGGTAGGTGGGTTCGCCGGTGAACACGTGGTTCGGACCCACCCGCGGCACCGGCAGGCCCTCGTCGCGCACGGCCCGAAGTCGCGACACCAGGGCAGGGATGGGCACGGTCGTGACGGTGAAGACGGTGATCGGGATGTCGAGCGCCGAGAACTCGCGGGAGAGCTCGCGGTTCTCGACCGCCTCGACCCGCGCGAGCTGGTCGGCGACCAGGGGCAGGTCCTCGGTGTTCACCAGCAGCTGCTCAGGCCGGTAGAGGTAGCCCGGACCCTCCAGGACGTTGCCGCGTGGCTTGTCGCCGACGACGCGGCTCTGTCGGGCCTTGAGCCACACCTCGATGCGCTCTGCAGAGAACATGGATCCGTGCCTCCAGCGTCGGGACTGCCCTGTGTCTACCACTTCGATGATCTTTGGCCTAGACAAGCGCAAGGCAGAGGGCCCGTCGCCGTTCCCCCCAGCGGCGGGCCCTTCCCCCTTGCTGTGATCCGGCCATCCCCTCAGCGGTCGGCTCACGTCTGCGACGCCGGGCTGACCCGGCTTCAGCGCAACAGAGCCGCTCTGCGAACCGCTGATACACGTGCGGCGGCCTTCTTTCTGCGGAGCCGGTAGGCCCGGGCCAGCAGCTCGTCGGCGTCCCCGGCGGCAAGTAGCGGCGAGGCGGTCAACGGGTCGACCTGCTCAGCGGCGTAGCGGGCGGCGGCCCGCTGCCGCGACGCTGCGGCTAGCGTGGTGCTGCTGATCTGTACGTGGTGTGTCATGGCTGCCCCCAACGGCGGTTCCCTGCTGGCACTGAAGGGTCGTACGAAAGGACAGAGCAGCCGCCCGGTTGGCAGATACGCCACCGGAGCGGCCGCTTGAATCCGGGCGGCGGATCAGCAACGGTGACGGAGGGGTCAAGAGAGGTGGACGGCGTGACGGACGGCACCGTCGTCGACGATCTGCGGCGCGCCGCTGAGGGGGAGCAGGCGTCCTGGGACCGGCTGGTGGACCGGTTCGGCGGCCTGGTGTGGTCGGTTGCCCGCAGCTACCGGCTGGCGCCGGAGGACGCCGCCGACGTCAGCCAGACCACGTGGCTGCGCCTGGTCGAGCACCTGGGCCGGCTCCGCGAGCCCGAACGGCTGTCCGCCTGGCTGGTCACCACCGCCAAGCGCGAGTGCCTCCGCGTCATCCGCTCGCGCAGCCGTGAGCGGGTCCTCGACCTCGAGGGGCTGTCCCGTACGGGTGACGACGATCCGCCGGTGGACGCCCGGTTGCTCGCGGCCGAGCGCAGTGCCCTGCTGCTCGAGGCGCTCGGCCGCCTCGGCGACGCCTGTCAGCGGTTGCTGCGGGTGCTCATGGCCAGCCCCCCACCCAGCTACGACCTGGTCAGCGAGGCGCTCGGAATGCCGATCGGCAGCATCGGGCCGACCCGGGCCCGCTGCCTGGGGCACCTGCGCAGACAGCTGGCCGAGCTCGGTATCACGCAGGCAGGTGGGGGCTCTGTCTAAGTCGAAGTACTCAACAAGGCAGTCGCCGGGCAGGAGGTGGACGGCGTGAGCGGAGACGACATCGACCTCACCCCGCAGGAGCCCGCGGACGAGGCGGCCGACGACGCCCTGCTCGCCGAGCTGAGCGCTGCCGCGGCTGTCCACGACCCTGTCCCCGCGGGCGTGCTCGCAGCCGCCAAGGCCAGCCTGACCTGGCGGACGATCGACACCGAGCTGGCCGACCTGGCGTTCGACTCCAGCGTCGACGAGTCGCCGGTCCTCGTACGCGGTCCGGGGTCCGACGAGCAGCTGCTCACGTTCGAGACCGACGAGCTGTCCGTCGACCTGCAGGTGACCAGGCGCGGTGACGGCCGCCGGCTGGTCGGCCAGCTCGCCCCCGCCGGCATTGCCGAGATCGAGGTCCGTACGGCCTCCGGTGTCGTCGTCACGATCACCTCCGACGAGCTCGGGCGGGTCCCCGCCGTCGACGTGCCCGCCGGGTCGCTCAGCCTGCGGATCCTGCGGGCCGGCGAGACCAACGCCGTCGTCACCGACTGGGTCACGGTCTGACGTCTGGCCCTCGCCGGAGCGGGGGATGATCGGACCCGTGATCAGGGAGGCTCTCGCCGCGTGGGAAGGACGGGTGGCTGCCGCTGATCCGGCCCGGCAACGGGCTCGACTCGCCATCCGCGCGGCAGCCTCCCTCGGGCTCTCGCTGGTCGTGATGGAGCCGTTGGCCAGCGGCAACGGGCAGCCCGTGACCGTGGTGATGCTGGCCGGAGTGGTCGCGATGGTCTCGGCAACCAGTGTCAAGGACGGCCGGCGGCTGGCCGCACTGGCGACGATCGGTGCTGCCACGGTCATCTCCCTCGCCGTCGTCTCGTGCGCCGCAGCGCTGAGCCCGCACCCGACGGCCGCAGACATCGCCTTCGTCGGGGTGATGACCGGGTCTGTGCTGCTGCGGCGCTGGGGGCAGCGCGGGTTCGCCCTCGGCCAGCTCGCCTTCATGACCTACTTCTTCGCCCTGTTCCTTGATGCCCGCGTCCACCAGCTGCCTTGGCTCAGCCTCGCCGTCCTGGTCGGCTCGGCCTCCACCGCCGTCGTGCGGTGCGTGTTGCTACCGGACCGGCCGGCGGCGGACCTGCGCCGCTCCCTGCGGGCGTTGTCCAGCCGGGTGGCCGACCTGGCGGACGAGGCCCGGCTGTGGCTCCTCGCCACCGGCCTCGACCCCGCCGAGCTGAGGACCAGGCGGCTCGTACGCGCCGGCTCGCGGCTCGGCGAGGTCGCCCTGCTGGTCGAGCGCCAGCTCGAGCAGCCGCAGGCAGCCAACCTGGTCGCGGACGTCGATGCCCTGCGGGGCTTGGTGTTCGACGTCGAGGCCGCCGCCGGCCACCTCGCCGACGCCATCCGCCGCGAAGGCCCGGCGCTAAGCGACCGGGCTCGGGCGCGGTTCGCCGCCAGGGCGACGAGGCTCGCAGCAGCCGCCCGCGCCGGGCGTCCGGTACCAGGGTCGCGGCACGATCCGCTCACCGTCACCGCCGGCTCGACCCCGCGGCCGGACGACGCGCCGCACCTGGCCGCCGCCTTCGCCCGCGTCGAGGCCACCCTCGGCAGCCTGGCCGAGGTGACGGTGGCCGGTCACCTGCTCGACGGGTTCGCCCCGGCCGGAGCTCCCTCCGAACGGACGCCGGTCTCGTCGGCGTCGGTGCCGCAGTACGGCCGTACAGCCATCCAGGTCGCCGTCGCGGGGGCGCTCGCGATGCTGGCCGGCAAGGAGATCTCGTCGGCGCGTTGGTTCTGGGCGGTGCTCGCGGCCTACGTGGTCTTCATCAACGCCAGCACCAGGACCGCGACCCTGCGCCGCGCGTTGGGCCGGGTCGCGGGGACCGTCCTGGGCGTCGCCGGCGGCCTGCTGCTGGGCAAGGCCGTCACCGGTGACCCTGACCTGGCGGTCGCCCTGATCATCGTCCTGGTCTTCGCGGCGTTCTGGCTGGTCGCCGTCTCCTACACCGGCCTGGTGCTGTGCTTCACGCTGACCCTCGCCGCGCTCTACTCGATCCTGGGCACGCTGTCCTGGTCGCTGATGCGGCTGCGCATCGAGGAGACCGTTGCCGGTGCGCTGATCGGGGCCCTGGTGTCCGTCGTCGTGCTGCCCCGGCGCGGCAGTGCGGCCATCACCGACGACCTCGACAACCTGCTCGTGGCCACCGGTGACCTGCTGGACCGGATCTCCGATCACGAGGCGGACCCGGCCACCGTACGGGCTGGAGTGCGGCGGGTCGACCAGGCCTTCCAGGACCTGCGCCTGACGATCCAACCCACCGTGGTGGGACTGCCCGGGCCGGTGCCGCAGAGCCGGCGACGTCAGCTCATGCAAGCCGCCGGAGTGCGCTACTGGGCAAGGACCCTCGCGATCAGCGCTCAGGACGGCGTGCCGCCGGAGCGGGTCGCGCAGGTCCGGTCGCACGTCGAGCAGGTGCGACAGGCCATCAGGTCCGGCGGCGCCGCCGACCTGGCCCCGCTCGATCCACAGCAGGAGGAGGACGAGATCGCCTCTGCCGTAGGCCATCTCGACGAGGCGCTGACTGCTCTGGTCGGTGAGCGTGGAGAGCTGCGTACGACGATGGCGCTGGCCCACTAGCGCCCAGGCCGTGCGGGAGCACGTGGCGACCGCAAGGCCTCGTCGCGCCTTCACCTGACCGGACGCGGGTGGAGCAGTCGCCTCGACCGGGCAGGCGCATCCAGCTGGGCCGCCCGGAGCAGCCTGCACTGCGCCATTCGGGCCCACCTGCCCGTAACACCGGGGAAACACGGCCCAACCCGGTGCCGGCGGGTGATGCCTGCTAGTCACGGATGACCAGCCGCGGCCGTGGGTGCTTCTGCGCCGTACGGAGCCAGGAAGTCGTTGTGTCCGGCGTATCGATCGGTCCGGTCCCGGCGTCGAAGCCTCTTTCGTCCACCACTCAGCGGCCTCCGGGCTGCACGGGCGAAGCGAGGCGACCATGACGGCCGGTGCCACCACCATCAGCTCCGAGACGGCTGCGTTGATCGAGGCCCACCTGCCTCTGGTCCGCCAGGTCCTGGCCAGCGTTGCCGGCCACTTCCCCCGGCACGCCGACCGTGAGGAGCTGGCACAGGCTGCCCGACTGGGCCTGGTCGAGGCGGCGCACCGGTTCGACCCCGAGCGCGGCGTCCCGTTCGAGCGCTGGGCGGCCCTGCGCATCAGGGGCGCGATCCTCGACTCCGTACGGGCCGTGGACTTCGCCCCCCGTACGCTGCGCAGCGCGCTGCGGCAGGCGGAGGTCGCGCGGACCGAGCTCGAGGGTGAGCTGCACCGGACGCCCACCGCGCAGGAGCATGCCGACCGGATGGGGATCTCCATGCGGGCGCTGACCACGCTCGAGGGCAGGGCCCACCGCGCCCTGGTCGTCAGCCTCGACGCCGGTGTCGACCGCTCCGAGGACGAGGGGCGGACGCTGGCCGCCACGATCGTCGACCCGTACCAGCCGAACCCCTTGGCCTTGCTGGAGAACCTCGAGCAGAGCAGCTACATCCGCGACGCGGTGCTCGAGCTGCCGGAGCGGCTCCGCGACGTGGTGACCAGCTACTTCCTCGACGGCGAGGCGTCGGCGAGCATCGCGGCCCGGCTCGGCGTGACCGAGAGCCGGGTCTCCCAGATGCGCTCCGAGGCCTTGAGCATGCTGCGTTCGGCGATCACCGCTGTCTACTCCGACCAGCCGGCCGAGGGCTGCCACCGCGACCGGATGTTCGCCGCGCAGGTCGCCGGCCGTTCGTCGTTCCGCGACCGGGTCACCATGACGCCGCACGGCGCGGTCGCCTGACCGTCACTCGACGACGAGCCGGTAGCCCATTCCGGGCTCGGTCAGCAAAGACACCGGCCGGGACGGGTCGGGCTCGAGCTTGCGGCGCAGCTGCGCCATGTAGACCCGCAGGTAGTTGGTCTCGGTCCCGTACGACGGTCCCCACACCTCGTGCAGCAGGTGCTTGGCGGTGACCAGCCGGCCGGCGTGCCTGGCCAGCGTCTCGATGATCTGCCACTCGGTCGGCGTCAACCGCACCCGCTGGTCGTCCAGGAGGTTGACCTGCTTCGCGGCCAGGTCCACGACGAAGTTTGCCGTGCGGACAAGGGGTTCCTGCTCACCGGCGGGCACCGACCGGCGTACGGCGGCGCGGAGCCGGGCCAGCAGCTCGTGCATCCCGAACGGTTTGGTGACGTAGTCGTCAGCGCCGGCGTCCAGCGCCGCGACCTTCTGCTGCTCCTGCTCGCGGGCCGACAGGACGATGATGGGTACGGTGGACCAGCCGCGGATGCCGCGGATGACCTCGACGCCGTCCATGTCCGGCAGCCCGAGGTCGAGGACGACCACCGCCGGGCGTTCGCTGGCAGTGGCGGCGAGTCCTTCCGTTCCTGTCGCGGCTGTCACCACGGTGTAGCCGCGGGCGGACAGGGTGATGGACAGCGCGCGCAGGATCGGCGCCTCGTCGTCGACCACAAGGATCGTCGTCATTCCTTGGCTGCCAAGGGAAGTCGTACCTGCATGGTCAGCCCGCCGCCGTCGGTGTCGAAGGCCCGGATGCTGCCGCCCATCGCCTCGACGAAGCCCTTGGCGACGGCAAGGCCGAGCCCGACCCCGCCGCTCGACCGGTCGTCGAGACGTTGGAAGGCCTCGAACACCCGGACTTTGGCCTCGGCGGGGATCCCCGGCCCGTGGTCGACGACCTCGACGGTGACACCGCTGCTGTCGGACCGTGCGGTGAGCGACGGCGGACGACCCTGAGGGGAGTAGCGCACCGCGTTGGCCAGCACGTTGGCGAGGACCCGTTCGAGCAGGCCCGGATCGGTGGCCACGAGTGGCAATGTGTCCGGGAGGTCGAGACGCACAGCACCCAGGCCTTTGAGTGCCAGGGGTACGACCTCGTCCAGGGAGGTCGGCCGGACCAGCGGCTCCAGCGAGCCGGTCTGCAGCCGGCTGAGGTCGAGCAGGTTGCCGATGAGCCCGTCGAGCCGGTCCGCCCCCTCCTCGATCGTGGCGAGCAGTGCCAGCCGGTCCTGCTCCGGCAACGTGATGTCGGTCTGCCGCAGGCTGCTGACGCCGGCCTTCACCGATGCCAGCGGCGTCCGAAGGTCGTGCCCCACCGCTGCCAGCAGAGCAGTGCGGATGCGGTTGCCCTCGGCGAGAGCGCCCGCCTCGGCGGCCTGGCGGCGCAACCGTTCGCGGTCGAGCGCAGCCGCGGCCTGGGCGCCGAAGCCGTCGATCAGCCGCGGACTCATGGTCGAGGCGTCGCCGGCCAGCCGCAGCCGGAGGCTGGCCCGCACCGCGTAGGTCGTCGCCGGCGCCTCGATGGGCGGGCCGCCGGCGGCGACCGTCACCCAGTCGGACCCGATCCGCTCGACCAGCTCTGCCGACCCGCCGATGGTGTCGCTCAGCCGGGTCAGCACGTCGGCGGCGGTGTCCTGGCCGCCGAGCACCGTGCGGGCCAGGGAGAGCAGGACGGACGCCTCGTACGAGCTGCGGGTGGCCAGCGCCGACCGCCTCGCCGCGAGGTCCACCGTCCCGCTGACGAGGACGGCGACCGAGACGAACAGCACGAGGGCGAGCAGGTTCTGCGGCGCCTCGACGGTCCACCGGTGCAGCGGCGGCGTGAAGTACCAGTTGAGCAGCAGGCTGGCCGCGACGGCCGACCCGACCGCGGGCAGCAGCCCACCGAGCAGGGTGATGCCGATCAGCGCCACCAGATAGATCAGCACGTCGTCGACGAGCGCCAGGTGACGGCGCTCGGTCGCCATGAGCGCCGTCACGAGCGGGAGCAGGGCGACGGCCAGCAGCAGACCGCCGAGCTGCCGGCGCACGCTGACCGCTGACCTCGGGGTGGGCACGACGACCAGTCTGACGCTAGCGGTCGTCACCCGGCGCCCGGACCAGCTCGTACAGGGGGTTGCGGATCGCCAGCCGGTTGCCGTCGGAGCCGACCATGCCCTCGACCCGCAGGGTGGCGCCCGGCTCGATGCCCAGGATCCGCCGCCGTCCGTAGAACATCAGCACGATCCCGCCGGTGGCGTCACACAGCTCGGCGCGCAGCGCGGGGACACCGGAGATCGGGGTCACGCTGACCGTGCGCACCTTGCCCTGCACGGTGGCCCGCTCCCGCCAGGTGACCTCGCCGAGCGGCGTGACTCCGTCCGGAGCCGGCTCGCAGGAGACGGGGTCACGGCCGGCGCTGGCGCTGACGGCCGGAGCAGCCGGCTGAGCGGGCACCACGGCGGCGGCGGTGTCGGTGCGGATCGTGTCGATGACGGTGCCGTGGCTGTGCTCGATGAGCGGGTGCACGACATCGAACGGCACGATGGTGGCTGCTACGTGGGGGAGCCGGCTGACCACCTCGGCGATCTCGTCGGCGGTGCGGTCGTGCAGCAGCCGGCCGAGCAGCGGCGAGTAGGTCCGGCGCGGGAGCAGCAGGGTCACCTGGGTCGAGCCGTCCTCGGTCACGCGGGCTGCCAGCTCGAGGGCCGCCCGGCTCACCCGCCGGTCCGGGCACTCGATCATGTCCAGTCCGAGATCCAGCCCCGGCTGGGCCTCCCACGCCGCCTCGACCCGGCGGGCCTGCTCGGCATCGACGACGAAGTGCACGGCGCGGACGTCGTACGGCCGGAGGCTGCGGGCGTAGCGGACGGCACGCAGGACTGCGAGGTCGACCGAGTCGATGAGGACCAGGACGACGTGCCGGCTGAAGTGCGGCTGGGAAGTCAGCTGCGGGGCGCTGGCCAGGGCCTCGGCCTCCCGCGCGTACTGGCGGCGCAGCCTCAGCAAGCCGGCGACCATGACCGGGAAGATGAGCAGCACCAGCCAGGCGCCCTCGGTGAACTTGGTGATCGCGAAGATCACGACGACGACGGCAGCGACGCTGCCGGACACGAGGTTCACCGCGACGTTGACCCGCCAGTTCCCGCTGCGGTGCCGCCGGAAATACCTCGCCATGCCGAAGCCGGCCATGGTGAAACCGGTGAACACGCCGATCGCGTAGAAGGCGATCAGCTTGTCGACGTGTGCGTCCGTGCCGATCACCAGCGCCAGTGCGCACACGGCCAGCACGACGATGCCGTTGGAGAAGGCAAGCCGGTGGCCGCGCTTGCTCAGCCAGCGCGGCAGGAACGAGTCCTCGGCGACGAAGCTGGTCAGGAACGGGAAACCGGCGAACGGCGTGTTCGCGCCGGTGTAGAGGATGAGCATCGTCGCGGTCTGCAGGACGTAGAACGCCACGTGGGCCACGGGACTGGTGCCGAACGCTGCTTTGGCCACCTGCGAGATCACGGAGGGCGAGCCGCTCTTGTACGGGACCGCGTGGGTGAGGTGGGCCAGCCACGAGACCCCAGCGACGAGCGTACCGAGGATCACGCTCATGATCACCAGTGTCCGCCGGGCGTTGGCTCCCTCAGGCCGCTGAAAGGCGCCGACACCGTTGGAGATGGCCTCGAGGCCGGTCAGCGACGAGCCGCCGTTGGCGAACGCCTTGAGCAGGATGTAGACGGCGCCGAACGCGAGGATGCCGTGACCCTGTCCCAGGGTGAAGGCCGCGTGGCCGTCCGTGGGATAGCTGTAGACCTTGAGCGTGCCCAGTGCCTCGCGGACAAGGCCTGCCGTCAGCATGACCGCCATCGAGCCGACGAAGAAGTAGGTGGGAAAGGCGAAGGCCTTGCCGGCTTCGCGGATCCCGCGGAGGTTGCCGTAGAACAGCACCACGATGACCGCGACCGTGATGTAGAGCTGCAGGAAACCGAGGGCGGGAATCGCGGAGGTCAGGGCGACTGTCCCAGCGGCGGCCTGCACGGCCACCGTGACGATGTAGTCGAGCATGAGCGCGACGGCGGCGACCTGGGCGACGCCCGGCCCGAAGTTCTCCCGTGCCACGACGTAGGACCCGCCAGCCTTGGTGTAGATCATCACCACCTTGCGGTAGGACAAGGTGACCACGAAGAGCACAGCGAGAACGACGAGGGTCATCGGCAGCACCAGGGCGTACGAGGCGATGCCGAACAGCGGGATCAGGACCAGCAGGATCTCCTCGGTGCCGTACGCGCTGGAGGAGATGCAGTCCGACGACAGGACGCCGAGGGCGAGCTTCTTGGTCAGCCGCTCGTGGGCCAGCTGGTCGTTGGTGAGCGCCGGGCCGAGGAGCTTGCGCTTGAGGCGGTAGCCCGTGGTCTCGGGCAGCGTGTCGCCGACCGAGAGCCCGGTGGGGGCCGTGCGGGACATGACGCTGACCATGGGTGTGCCGCTCCTGAGCTCGTCTGCTCCTCCATTCAAGCCGCGGCACGCGTGTCTGGACCGGGCGAGGGCGTTAAGGAAACGTCAGGATTCGCCGGCTGCGGCGCGGATGTTAAGGACGCGACAAGAACCTCGGCGGCGGCGTCAAGGAGACGACAAGAACCCTTGGCTCGCAGGAAGTGCGGCGGTGTACTGAGGCCATGGAAGATTTCTGGTTCGTGGTCCTGACCCTGGCGGTCTTTGCCGTACTGGCCCTCGTGGCGAAGGGGGTGGAGCGGCTGTGAGCGCCGAAGACGTGATCGCCCTGGTCGCGGCGGTGGCCCTCGTCGGCTACCTGGTGGTGGCCCTGCTGTTCCCGGAGCGGTTCTGATGAGCGACGGTGCAGCTGGACTGCTGCAGGCGCTGCTGCTCGTAGCGGCCCTCGCGGTCTGCTACCGCCCCATGGGCGACTACATGGCCCGGGTGTTCGAGGGCAAGAAGCACCTTGCCGTCGAACGGGCAGGCTACCGGCTGATGGGCGTCGACCCGGACGCCGATCAGACCTGGCGGGTCTATCTTCGCGGGGTCCTCGCCTTCTCCGCCGTCTCGGTGCTGTTCCTGTACGCGTTCCAGCGGGTGCAGGCGCACCTGCCACTCTCGCTGGGCTTCCCGGACGTCCGCCCCGACACGGCGTGGAACACGGCTGCGTCCTTCGTCACGAACACCAACTGGCAGTCGTACTCCGGTGAGTCGACGATGGGCCACCTCGTGCAGATGGCCGGACTGGCCGTGCAGAACTTCGCCTCCGCCGCCGTCGGTGTGGCCGTCGCCGTCGCCCTTGTCCGCGGGTTCACCCGGTCGAGAACCGAGCGGATCGGCAACTTCTGGGTCGACCTGGTGCGCACCAACGTGCGCATCCTGCTGCCGCTGGCGATCCTCGGCACCGTCGTGCTGGTCTGCGCCGGCGTCGTGCAGAACCTGCACGCCCCGCACACGATCACGACCCTGGCCGGCGGACATCAGACCATCACCGGCGGTCCTGTTGCCAGCCAGGAGTCGATCAAGGAGCTGGGGACCAACGGCGGCGGCTTCTACAACGCCAACTCCGCGCACCCGTTCGAGAACCCCAACCCGTTCAGCAACTGGTTCGAGAACTTCTTCCTCCTGCTCATCCCGTTCAGCCTTCCGCGCACGTTCGGCCGGCTGGTCAAGGACAACCGGCAGGGCTACGCGATCGTCGCCGTGATGAGCCTGATCTGGATTGCCAGCACGGTCGGCATCACCGCATTTGAGATGGCGCACCACGGCGCAGCCCCGATGGCCGCCCATGCCGCGATGGAGGGCAAGGAGGTCCGGATCGGCGTCCCGGGCAGCGCAATGTTCGCCAGCTCGACCACGCTGACCTCCACCGGCGCGGTCAACTCGTTCCACGACAGCTTCACCCCGCTCGGCGGTGGCATCACCATCGCCGACATGATGACCGGCGAGATCACTCCCGGCGGCGTCGGCTCCGGCCTGTACGGGATCCTGGTCATCGCGATCATCTCGGTCTTCGTCGCCGGGCTGATGGTCGGGCGAACACCGGAGTATCTCGGCAAGAAGATCAGGGCCAGGGAGATCAAGCTGGCCAGTCTCTACATTCTTGCCACACCGGCGTGTGTCCTGGTCGGCACAGGAATCGCCATGGCCTTACCCGGCGAACGGGCCGGGATGCTCAACTCCGGCCCCCACGGCCTGTCCGAGGTCCTGTACGCGTTCACCTCGGCGGCGAACAACAACGGCTCGGCTTTCGCCGGCATCACGGTCTCGACGGTCTGGTACAACACCGCTCTCGGTCTGGTGATGCTGTTCGCCCGGCTGCTGCCCATCGTCTTCGTACTGGCCCTCGCCGGTTCGCTGTCCCGGCAGTCGACGGTCCCGGTGACCGCCGGCACGTTGCCGACCCACCGGCCGCAGTTCGTCGGCCTGGTCATCGGCGTCATCGTCATCGTCGTGGCGCTCACCTACTTCCCGGCCATCGCACTCGGCCCGCTCGCAGAAGGCGTGCACTAATGAGCAATCCCTTGAATGCCAGGGTGATCCTGGCGGCCGTCCCGGACGCGGCCGGCAAGCTCGACCCGCGCCTGATGGTCCGCAACCCGGTCATGTTCGTGGTGGAGGTGGGCTCGGTGCTCACGACCTACCTCGCCATCGTGCACCCGTCCTTCTTCGCCTGGTCCATCGTCGTCTGGCTGTGGCTGACCGTGATCTTCGCCAACCTCGCCGAAGCCGTCGCCGAGGGCCGGGGCAAGGCTCAGGCGGAGACCCTCCGCCGGGCCCGTACGGACACCACCGCGCGCCGGCTCACCAGGTGGCAGCTCGGCGACCTGGTCGACGGTGCCGCGGAGGAGGAGGTCTCGGCGGCGCTGCTGCAGCTCGGGGACCACGTCGTCGTCGAAGCGGGCCAGGTGATTCCCGGCGACGGCGACGTCGTCGAGGGTGTCGCCAGCGTCGACGAGTCGGCAATCACCGGCGAGTCCGCCCCGGTCATCCGCGAGTCCGGCGGCGACCGGTCCAGCGTGACCGGAGGGACGAAGGTGCTGTCCGACCGCATCGTCGTACGCATCACCTCGAAGCCGGGCGAGACCTTCATCGACCGGATGATCGCGCTGGTCGAGGGGGCCAGCCGGCAGAAGACGCCGAACGAGATCGCACTGAACATCCTGCTGGCCAGCCTGACCATCATCTTCCTGCTGGCCGTCGCGACCCTGCAGCCGCTGGCCATCTTCTCCGGCGCCAAGCAGTCGATCATCATCCTGGTCGCGTTGCTGGTCTGCTTGATCCCGACGACCATCGGGGCCCTGCTGAGCGCCATCGGCATCGCCGGGATGGACCGCCTGGTCCAGCGCAACGTCCTGGCCATGAGCGGTCGAGCGGTCGAGGCGGCCGGCGACGTCAGCACGTTGCTGCTCGACAAGACCGGCACCATCACGTTGGGCAACCGGCAGGCCAGCGAGCTGATCACCGTCGGCGCCGTCAGCATCAGCCAGCTGGCAGAGGCGTCCCGCTGGTCCTCCCTCGCCGACGAGACACCGGAGGGACGCTCCGTCGTGCACCTCGCCGAACAGCTGCACCCGCAGTCGGTGGGTGAGCCGGCGGGAGAGTTCGTGCCGTTCTCGGCCACCACCCGGATGTCGGGCCTCGACCTGGTCGGCGGACGGATGCTGCGCAAGGGCGCGGCAGCCTCGATTGCCGCCTGGGTAAGGGAAGAAGGCGGCCACGTCCCCGACGAGACCAGCCAGATCGCCGACCGGATCTCCGCCAGTGGAGGCACACCATTGGTAGTGGCCGAGCGGAACAACGGCACAGCAACGGTTCTCGGCGTCATCCACCTCAAGGACGTCGTCAAGACCGGCATGCGGGAGCGGTTCGACGAGCTGCGCCGGATGGGCATCCGTACCGTCATGATCACCGGCGACAACCCCTTGACCGCCAAGGCGATCGCCGACGAGGCCGGCGTCGACGACTTCCTCGCCGAAGCGACGCCGGAGGACAAGCTCGCGCTGATCCGGCGGGAGCAGGAGGGCGGCAACCTGGTCGCCATGACCGGTGACGGCACCAACGACGCGCCGGCGCTGGCTCAGGCCGACGTCGGGGTCGCGATGAACACCGGCACGTCGGCCGCCAAGGAGGCCGGCAACATGGTCGACCTGGACTCTGACCCGACCAAGCTGATCGAGATCGTGGCGATCGGCAAGCAGCTGCTCATCACCCGCGGCAGCCTCACCACGTTCTCGATTGCCAACGACGTGGCGAAGTACTTCGCGATCATTCCGGCGATGTTCGTCGGCGTCTTCCCGGGACTGCACCGGCTCAACGTGATGGCGCTGCACTCACCGAAGTCGGCGATCCTGTCCGCGATCATCTTCAACGCCCTGGTCATCGTCGCGCTGATCCCGCTGGCTCTGCGAGGAGCCAACTACACCCCCAGCAGCGCCAGCCAGATGCTGCGCCGCAACCTCGTCATCTACGGCCTCGGCGGGCTTGTCGTGCCGTTCATCGGCATCAAGCTCATCGACCTCGTCGTCCAGCTGCTCCCAGGGATCCGGTGATCAGTATGAAT
>JAWWOL010000545.1:0-3568 GCA_033851695.1 Frankiales bacterium | reverse complement strand
CCTCCGCCCGCTCGATGCCCGCGTCGGCCAGCGCCTTGTCCAGCAGCAGGCCGGCCGGGCCGACGAACGGCTCGCCCCGGCGGTCCTCCTGGTCGCCCGGCTGCTCGCCCACCAGCACCACCCGTGCGCTCGGCGGGCCGGCGCCGAAGACGGTCTGCGTCGCACCTTCGTAGAGGTCGCACCCCCTGCAGCCCTGAGCGGCTGACCGCAGGGTCGCGAGATCGGCGTTCGGGGGGACGAAGGGCGTCGCGTCGCCCCGCTTGCGCTCGGCCATGGATCAAGCGCTACCCGGCCACAAGATCGACACGCAGCCGGGTTCACGGGGGATCCTCCGGGGCAGTGCATCTGCCATGCGTCTGTCGGTGACCAGTGACCTGTGGTGGAAGAACGCGATCGTCTACTGCGTGGACGTGGAGACCTTCGCGGACGGCAACGGCGACGGGATCGGCGACCTGCCGGGGCTGACGGAGCGGATCGACTACCTCGCCGGTCTCGGCGTGACCTGCCTGTGGCTGCTGCCGATCTACCCCTCACCGCGCCGGGACGACGGCTACGACATCACCGACTTCTACGGCATCGACCCGAGGTTCGGCACGATCGGCGACTTCGTCGAGCTGGTCCGCACCGCCGCCGACCGGGGCATCAAGGTGCTGGTCGACCTGGTCCTGAACCACACCTCCGACCAGCACCCGTGGTTCCAGGACGCGCGGAGCAACCCCGACTCGCCGTACCGCGGCTTCTACTGCTGGCGCGACCAGAAGCCGCAGGACACGACGACCGGGATCGCCTTCCCGGACCGGGAGAGGAGCACCTGGACCTACGACCGCAAGGCCCGGTCCTACTACTTCCACCACTTCTACCGCTTTCAGCCGGAGCTCGACATCGAGAACCCGGCGGTACGGGACGAGCAGGAGCGGATCGTCGGCTTCTGGCTCGAGCTGGGCGTCGCCGGCTTCCGGCTGGACGCGGTGCCGTTCTACCTCGACGGCGGCGGCGGAGGGCCGGACGCGGCCGATCCGCACGTCCATCTGCGCCGGATGCGGGGCTACCTCTCCCGACGCAAGGGGGATGCGGTCATGCTCGGTGAGGTCAACGTGCCGTCCAATCAGCTCGCCCACTTCTTCGGCGGGGACGACGGTGACGAGCTGCACCTGTCCTTCGCCTTCCCGGTCATGCAGGCGCTCTGGCTCAGCCTCGCCCGCCAGGAGGCGGCGCCGCTGATCCACGCTCTCGACGACCTGCCGGCACTGCCGATGACCGGTCAGGTGGCGCAGTTCCTGCGCAACCACGACGAGCTCACGCTGGACCAGCTCACGGCCTCCGAGGTCCAGGAGGTCTTCGCCGTCTTCGCGCCCGAGGAGAACATGCGGGTGTACGGGCACGGCATCCGCCGACGGCTCGCGCCGCTCCTGGGCGGCGACCCGGCGATGCAGCGGTGCGTCCACAGCCTGCTCTTCTCCCTGCCTGGCACGCCGACGTTGCTGTACGGGGACGAGTACGGCCTCGGCGACAACCTCGACCTGGAGGACCGGCTGGCCGTACGGACCTTGATGCAGTGGTCGGCCCGGGACAACGGCGGCTTCTCCACGGCGCCGGCCGAGCTGCTGGCGAGGCCGGCGACGGCGGCCGGCCGGTACGGCTACCGCAGGGTCAACGTCTCCGCCCAGCGTCGGGACCCGCAGTCGCTGCTGAACTGGACCGAGCGGGTGATCCGCACCCGCCGGGAGACTCCGGAGATCGGATGGGGCGCCTTCTCCGTCATCCCGACCACCGCACCCGCGGTGATGGCGCACCGTCTGGACTGGCAGAGCTCGACCGTGGTGGCCGTCCACAACCTCTCGGCGCGGCCGGCGACGATCGATCTCACCGTCGACGACATCGGCGCCGACAGCGAGTCCGAGGAGGTCCTGAGCGACCCGACGGACTACCCGCCGATGACGACGCGGCAACAGCTGACCCTGCCGCCGTGGGGATACCGCTGGGTGCGTGTGCACCGCCCGACCCGCAAGGTCGCCTAGAGTCGACGCGTGATCACCGCCTAGCCAGGTCATGGGCAAAGGAGAGGTCAGCACGTGTCTGCGCTGCGCAGCGTCCCCCTGCGGGTCCGGGTCGTCACCCTGCTGGCGGGACTCGCGACCGTTCTCGCCGTCGTCGGTATCGTCACGTCGCTGGCCGTCGGCCGGACCCGTGACGCCGACAACACGCTGCGCACCCGGATCCAGCCCGCGACGGACCTGGTGCAGGGGCTCTACACCGCCTACCTCAACCAGGAGACCGGGCAGCGGGGCTACGACCTGACCGCCGACCTGACCTTCTACCAGCCCTACCTCGACGGCGCGACCGCGGCGGCGCGGGACGTGCAAGCGCTGCAAACGCTGCTGCCCGACGCGGCGACCCGGGCCCAGCTGGAGCGCGTCGTCGCGCTGCACCAGACCTGGGTGGTCCGCGCGGCCGAGCCGCAGAAGGCAGCGGCCGACGCCCACGACTTCGCCGAGGTGCAGCGACTGGTGAGCAGCGGAGTCGGCAAGGCGCAGTTCGACCAGATCCGCGTCGCCATCGAGGCCCTGACCGGCGACCTGGGCAACCTTCGGCAGTCCGCGATCAACCGGGCGGACCTGGCCAGCCGTCAGGTCTACTGGGTGCTCGGGGTCGGCGCGGCGGCGCTGCTCGGCGGCATCCTGGTCGCCGGCTGGCTGCTGCGCCGCTGGGTGCTGGTGCCGACCGTGCTCCTGCAGCAGCAGCTGCGCCGGGTCGCCGATGGCGGTTACGGCGACCGGATCGAGGCCTCTGGCCCCCCCGAGCTCGCTGCTCTCGCGGCCGACGCCGAGCTGATGCGCGAGCGGATCGTGACCGAGCTCGACCGGTCGCGTCAGGCCATCGAGGCGCTCTACCAGAGCGGCCCGGTCGTGGCCGGTCTGCGTGAGGAGCTCGCCGCCGCCCCTTCGCTGTTCCTGCCGGGCCTCGCGCTGCACGGCGTGCTCAGCGCCGCCGAGGGCATCCTCGCCGGTGACTGGTACGACGCCGTGCCGCTCGCCGACGGCCGTACGGCGCTGCTCATCGCCGACGTCTCCGGTCACGGGGCCGCAGCGGGCCTGGTCGCCCTGCGGGTCAAGCTCTCGCTCACCTCGGCGTTGTCTCTCGGGCTCGGCCCCGCCGCTGCGCTGGCCCACGCGACATCGACGTTCGCGCAGGAGGAGGAGCGGTTCGCCTCCTGTGTGGTGATCGAGGTCGACCCGGTGCGAGAGGTGCTCACCTGGGCCAACGCCGGCCATCCGTCACCGCTGGTCTACACGCCCGGCCCGGTCGAGGGGCCTGACCACGTCGAGCTGGAGCCGACCGGGCCGCTCCTGTCGTACTTCGACGGCGACTGGGAGGAGCGGACCCTGCCGTTCCGCCGAGGTCAGCTGCTGCTCGCCTACACCGACGGCCTGGCGGAGGCGCGCGACCACGACGGCAACCAGTTCGAGACCGACGGCATCCTGCGCGCCCTCCGCGAGCTGCCGGTCGTCAACCCGGTTGCCGCGGTCGTGGCGTGCATGGCCGCCGTCCGCAGCCACGCCGTCGACCT
>JAWWOL010000120.1:0-6693 GCA_033851695.1 Frankiales bacterium | reverse complement strand
GCCGGCATCACCGACCCGAGCCTGCGCGCGTCGTACGAGCGCTGTCGCGAGCTCAACGCCGCCCACGGCAAGACCTACTACCTCGCCACCCTGCTGCTCCCGCAGCACAAGCGGCCTTACGTGCACGCGCTGTACGGGTTCGCACGCTACGCGGACGAGATCGTCGACAACCTCGACAGCGAGCTCGGCGCCCACGAGAAGGCCCAGTGGCTCGAGGACTGGTCCAAGTCGTTCCTCAAGGGCGAGACCGACGACCAGGTGCTCGCCGCGATCCACGACACCATCGCCAGATGGCAGATCCCGATGGCGCACTTCGAGGCGTTCCTCGACAGCATGCGGAAGGACCTCGAAGTCACGCAGTACGAGACGTTCGACGACCTGATGGGCTACATGTACGGGTCCGCGGCTGTGATCGGCCTGCAGATGGTCCCGATCCTCGAACCGGCCAAGGGCCTGGAGCAGCCGGCCGGCGGCTACGCGCAGGATCTCGGCATCGCCTTCCAGCTGGCCAACTTCGTCCGGGACGTCGGCGAGGACCTGCGCAGGGGCCGGATCTACCTGCCCATCGAGGATCTCGAGCACTTCGGCGTCACCCGCGAGCAGCTGCGGCAAGGCGTCGTCGACGGCAGGGTGCGCCGGTTGCTGCAGTACGAGATCGCCCGCACCCGCGAGATCTTCCGCGCTGCCAAGCCCGGCGTCCGGCTGCTGCACCCGACCAGCCGGGACTGCATCAGGGTCGCAACGCGGCTCTACGGCGGGATCCTCGACGAGGTCGAGCGGGCGGACTACCGGGTCCTCGACCGCAAGGTCGCCGTTTCCATCCGCAAGCGGCTCAGGGTCGCCGTGCCCGGTCTCGTACGGGCCCGTGCCGCCCGAACCACACCCACCAGCACAGCGTCTGGGTGACCAGCGCGAACCCGAACAACAGGTCCTCCACCGGCGCGTACGCCACCCGCCAGTGCCCGAACAGGGCCGGCGTCGACGACCCGAGAATCGCCGACCCGGCGTAGGTCACCACCCGGCGGCCGGTCAGGACGCCGTTCACCACCAGCTGGAAGACCACAATGATCGCGTACGAGGTCCAGAACGCGCGGCGAAGCACCAGCCGGGTCCGCAGCACCGCGAGGTCCAGCAGCAGCGTCAGCCCCACCGCCACGAGGGCGACCCAGGTGTAGCTCACGACTCCTCGTCGCCGAAGGACCACGACGGCCGGCGGGCCCGTACGGCCTCGTAGGTCAGGATCGCGCAGAGCGGAACGACCACGAAGAACAGCAGCTCCTCGACCGGCAGCTGCCCGGGCAGCAGCCAGCCGACGATCTGGCCCGGGTCGTACGCCCACTGATCGCGAGCGATCGCCCAGAGGTCCCAGCAGACGAAGGGCACCAGCACGCACAGCAGGGACAGGCCCAGGCGGCGCCACCGCCGGTAGACCCCGACGTGCAGCAGCAGCTCGAGCGGCGACGTTCCCACGAGGCAACCCGCCAGCAGCAGGAGGTAGGTCGCTCTCACCCGGGGCCGCTAGAAGGCGAGGGCTTGCGCGCGCCGGGTGACCTCGGCGCGACGGTCCTCCAGCAGCGCCTGGGCCGGCGACCCGGGCAGCGTGTCGTCGGGCGTGTAGAGCCAGCGGATGATTTCGATGTCGGTGTACTTGTTGTCGTAGAGCACGTTGAGCAGCCCGGTCAGTCCCTTGAGCAGCTCCCCGTCGGGGCGGACGAAGTCGGCGGGCACATAGAGCGCGTTGTTCTCACCCCGCCGTACGGCAACCAGCTTGTGCTCGGAGACCACCTGGCGGACCCGGTTGACCGGCAGGTGCAGCCGCTCGCCCACCTCGGGCAGCGACAGCCAGGCAGGGACGAGGGCGTCGAGGTCGGTGGCTGTGGAGGTTTCGTTCACCCCGTAAGGGTGCCACGAAGCCCAGCAGGGCGCGCACGCGGCAGTAGGGTGCGAGGCATGGCGGACGACGACGACGCGTACGGCCAGGTCCCCGAGCGGTACGACACCGACGTCACCCCCGAGGCCGTCGAGCTCGGCCTGGTCTCTCTCGACGAGCCCTGGGAGCCGCCGAACGACCAGCGGACGACCGGCGGGTGGCCCAGCCTGCTGCCGCCCGGGGCGCTGGCCCTCGCCGCCGCCGGCATCGCCCTCGTCGCGCTGGTGGGCAACGGGATCGGCACGTCGTACGCGTACGTGCTGAAGTTCAGCCTCAGCGGGGTCTCCGACACGTCAACGACCGGCCCCGCCCACACCGCCCTGAACCTGCAGCTGATCCTGTCCGGCATCGCCATCGCCTTGGGCATCGCCGCGGTGCTCGGCACGAGCCGGCTGGCCGAGACACCGCGCTGGACCCGGGACGTGGCTATCGCCGCCGTCATCGTCGGTGTGGTCGCGGCCGGCGTGCACTGGAGCCTGCTGCAGTCGCTGGACAACTACCACGTCCCGCCGGACGTGGTGTTCAACAGCAACTAGCGCGGGTCGACCGGGCCACCGCCGTTGCGCACGGAGGTGAACGCCGCCCCGATGAGGGCCGCACCGTCGCGGGACTCGGCCAGCGGGAGCAGCCAGCCGTCCTTGCCGCGGATGACCGAGGAGAACTCCTCGACCATGAGCTGGTAGGGATCGGCGCCCGTGACGGCGATGCGCTCAGTTCCCTTGCCCCCACGGGAGACCCACAGCTCGCTCTCGGCCGGTCCCGCGGTGAAGGCCAGCTCGCGCAGCTCGATCTCGCCGTCGTCGCCGGTGATCACAAGGGTCTGCCGCCCTGCCTCGGCGATCGAGACGTGAATCTCGGCGTCTCCGTCGTCGTAGGAGAGGATGGCGTGGGTGGTCAGGTCGACGCCGGTCGGGCCGAGCTCCATCTTGGCCACGACCTCGTGCGGCAGCCCGCCGAAGGCCCAGGCGGCGCCCGACAGCGCGTAGTGGCCGATGTCGTAGAGCGCCCCGCCGCCCTTGGCCGGGTCGAGCCGGTAGTTGCCGGCCGGCACACCGTCGAAGGTGAACACCGACGTCACATGGCGCACGGTGCCGATGGCGCCCTCGGCCAGCAGCTGCTGGGCCAGCCGGACGCGCGGGTGCCAGCGGTACCACGAGGCCTCGACCAGGTGCCGCCCTGCCGCCTCGGCGGCCGCGGTCATCGACACCACCTCGGCGGTGTCCATGCCGAGCGGCTTCTCGCACAGGACGTGCTTGCCCGCCGCCAGCGCCGCCTCGGTCCACGGCTGGTGAGCGTCGTTGGCGAGGGAGATGTAGACCGCCTCGATCTGCGGGTCGGCCAGCACGGCCTCGTACGAGCTGTAGGAGCTCACCGGGGTGCCGACCGCCGGGCCGAAGGTCTCGCCGAGGTGCTGGGCCCGCGCCAGGTCGCGGGCGCCGACCGCGGACAGGATCGCGTTGTAGGAGGCCCGGACGGCAGGGCCGAGCGCGCGGGTCGCGATGTTGCCCGCGCCGATGAAGCCCCAACGGACCGGGTCAGGGGTTGGTGCGGGCTGGGTCACGTCAGGCCTCCGGGAGTGGCTGCGGTCGCGCGTCCTCGCGCGCTGACATCATCGCAGCCTGCATCACGGCGACGTTGCGGCGAGACCCCTGAGGGGTCACGGACATGGGCGCGGCGGAGAGCAGCTGATCGGCCAGCTCACGGTGGAACGGGTGCGCCGGCGGATCCGGCAGGGCCAGGCGGGTCTCGCTGCCGTCGGCCGAGACCACCCGCAGGTCGGCCGGCGCATCGGCTGGAGCAAGCCGGTCCTCGGCCAGCGTGCCGATCGAGGTGCGTGACAACACCGACGTCCGGCGCCAGTCACCCACGATCGCGCCCTCGGTGCCGAGCACGTACCACTTGGGCTTCAGGGCCGCCGCCAGGTCGGAGTGGACGAACTCGCCCTCGACCCCGTCGCTGAACCGTACGGTCACCCGCGAGTGGTCGGCGTTGGTCACGTCGTGCCAGCGCCGCTTGTGGCTGGCCGCCGTGACGTGCAGGACCGGCTGCGGGAACAGGTCGAGCAGCCAGTCGAGGTAGTGCGAGCCCCAGTCGTAGATCGCCCCACCGGACACCGACTCGTCGGAGTGCCAGTAGTTGCACGGGTGCCCGAACCCGCCGACGAAGGACTCGTAGTGGAACACCTCGCCGATGACGCCGGACCGGATCGCCTGGCGCAGCGCGAGATAGTCGGGGTCCCAACGCCGGTTCTGGTAGACCGCCAACGTCAACGACCGCGCTGCTGCCCGCCCGATCATCTCGTCCGCCTCGGCGACCGTCAGGCAGAAGGGCTTCTCGACGACGACGGACTTGCCCGCCTCGAGCGCACCCAGCGACCACTCGACGTGGCTGTCCGGCGGCGTCGACACGACCACGAGGTCGACGTCGGGGCAGGTCAACAGCTCCTCCGCGCCGGTGAAACCCAGCAGCCCGGGCACCAGCTCCCGGGCGGCGTCGACCCGCCTCGGGTCGGTGTCGCAGACCGCTGTCAGCGCGAGACCCTCGGTCGCCTGCACCGCCGTCGCGTGCTGATGGCCGATGGCGCCAAAACCCAGCAGCCCGACCCGTACGGGAGCGGCGTCGCGCAGGCCGAGCGCCGCGCGGCCCAGCCGGTGCACCAGCCGGAGGAAGCCGGCGTCGGCGAGCGTCGGCGAGCGCCTGCCGACGGTCAGCGAGCCGACCACGCCCCGCCCGCGGCGCAGCGTGGCCACCGGCTGCACCTGCAGCCCCATCGTCGCGGTCAGCACCACCTCGACGTCGTCGGCAACCTTGTCCAGCAGCTGCCAGCGGTCGGTCAGGACGATGTCCCCGTCGAACCGCCGGGTCACCTCGCCGGCGTCCGGACCCGGCCTCAGCCGGATCTCGTGCACCGGGGTCGCAGCGCCCGGCATCACTCCGGCGAGCTCGAGCAAACCGTCCTGGTCCCGCCACGCCTCCACCGTCGGCCCCAGCAGCAGCACGACCCCACCGGACTCCGCGAACGCCACCAGGCCGGCCGCGACCGGCTCCGCGCAGCGCCGCTCCGACCAGACCAGGACCACGCCGACGCCGGTCGGCACCTGTGCCAGCGGCTCCGACACGGCGACCGACCACCCGCAGGCATCGAGGTGCCGCGCGACACCGTCGAGGGCACCCCGCAGCTCGACGTCGTACGGATTGGCCGGCTCTGCGAAGACCAGGCCCCGCATCGTGGTCGTCATGGGCTCATCTAACCTCCGCCCACCGACCGACCGCCACCGCGCCGAATTGACCGCCGCACCAGCCCGGCGCGCCTAGGTTCATCGAGCGACCACGGGAGGACCGGTCCGGTTGCTCAGCGACTACCGCCGGCTCCGGCTGGGCTACTCGATCTCGACCATCGGGGACGGGTCACCCCGACCGCGGGACCACTGCTGGTCGCGTCTCTCAGGCGGGACCCCGGCGCGCTGTTCGTCCAGCAACTGCCGCAACTAGCACATCTGTCCCACCAGCCCCACTTGCCACGCCGGTCACAGGGCACTAGCGTGCACGAAATGTCGACGAATCAGCACGAGGGTCACGGTTGGCGGCAGCATGCCCGCGCCGTCCGGCTGCTCGCCCTGCCACTGGCGGTCGGACTGATCGGCACCGTCGCGGCGGGTCGGACCACGACCATCTCCGTACGCAGCGGGGACACGCTGTCCGGCCTCGCCGTCACCCACCACACGACGGTCGACACCCTGCGTCAGCTCAACCACATCGCCGCCGACGACGACCTCATCCTGGTCGGCCAGCGGCTGCTCATCCCCGCGGCCGCGCCTGCCGTCGCGAGTCCGGCCACGCCGGTCGCCAAGCCGGCCGCCACGACCAAGATCGTCAGCTACGTCGTACGCAGCGGCGACAACCTGACCGCGATCGCGGCGCGCTACAAGGTCACCATGAGCGCCGTCTCCACGCGGAACCACCTGCGCACGGACGGCATGATCTTCATCGGCCAGCAGCTGCAGATCGAGGTGCCGGTCGTCGTCAAGAACGCCAACAACACCTTCGCCGGCCGCACCTACCCGTCGGCCACCGTTGCCTCGGCGAACCGGCACCGGGCTTATGTCGCCGCCCGTCCCCAGCCGTCTCCGGCCCAGACCAAGGCGATGATCATCAGCACCGCCAAGAAGTGGGGGCTCGACCCGGCGCTCGCGCTCGCCGTCGGGTGGCAGGAGTCAGGGTTCCAGCAAAGCGTCGTCAGCCCCGCCGACGCCGTGGGCATCATGCAGGTCGTCCCCTCGACCGGCGACTACATCAGCACCTACCTCGTGCACCGCCACCTGGACCTGCGCTACGCCGCCGACAACATCACCGCAGGAGTCGCGCTGCTGAGCGCGCTGACCAAGGCCGCGCCGGTGGACAAGGCGGTCGCCGGCTACTACCAGGGCCTCGGGTCGGTGCTCACCCGCGGCATGTACGCCGACACCAAGGCGTACGTGGCCAGCGTCCTGCAGCTGCGGCAGCAGTTCGCCCGCGCGGCGTGACGGCGAGCCGGGACCCCCGGGGAGCCCTCGGAACGTAGGATCGCCACCGTGGACACCACCCTTGCCGACACGCTCGTAGGGCGGGTGCTCGACGGTCGATACCAGATCCAGGAGCGCATCGCCCGCGGCGGCATGGCCACCGTCTACCGCGGGCTGGACATCCGGCTGGACCGCGTCGTCGCCATCAAGGTGATGCACCCGGGGCTGGCCGAGGACGCCGAATTCCTGGCCCGCTTCACC
>JAWWOL010000106.1:0-4128 GCA_033851695.1 Frankiales bacterium | reverse complement strand
CTGGCTGACGGTCAGCGCAGCCTTCGGCGGGGCGTCACTGGGGGTGGCGGTGATCGACGTGGTCGACGTCGAGGACTTGCCGGCGGTGTCGGTCACGGTGGCGACCAGCGAGTAGGTCCCGGCCGTCGCGTAGACGTGGGAAGCGGTGGCTCCGGCCTGCGGTCCGACGACCGTGCCGTCACCGAAGGCGAACTGGTACGTCGCGATGGGCGTCGCATCGTTGTCGGAGGAGGCCGAGGCGTCCACGTTGACGGTCAGCGGTGCCACTCCGGACGTCGGGTTGACGGACATGACGACCGTCGGCGGGTTGTCGACCTGTGCCGGGGACACGGTGACCTTCGCCGTGGCCGTCGCGGGCCGTCCCGCGGTGTCGGTCACGGTCGTGGTGACGGTGTAGGTGCCCGCGGCGCTGTAGGTGTGCTGCGCGGTCGGTGACGCCTGGGTGCCGACCGAGAACCCGTCACCGAAGTCGAACGCGTACGTCGCGACCGGGGTCGCGTCGGGGTCGGTCGAGGCCGACGCGTCGGCGGTCACGACCAGCGGCGCGGGGCCGGTCGTCGGTGAGAGGCTCAGCGCCGCGGTCGGCGGGTTGTCCTGCCCTCCCGGCGCCTGGATGGTCACCGTGTCGATGACGGAGCCCTGCGTGCAGCTCATGTCGTCCTTCGACGTCGCCGGTCCGCAGACCGCCGCGATCGTCATCGCCGACGCGGTCACGTCGACCCGCAGGTGGGCGAGGTGCATCGCCCGGTAGGCCGTCTTCGGGTCCATCGAGGTCCACGGGGGCTCGAGCGTCGCGCCGCCACCGCCCGCGGTGATGTTGGTGACGCCGTGGATCGGCACGAACCGCTCGTAGTCGTGGGAGTGCCCGTTGATGTTGAGCACGTACTTCGAGTACTTGTCGCCGAGCGTGTTGATCAGTCCCGCGAGGCGGGGGTCGCCGGTGTGGTTGCCGGTGGAGTACGCCGGACGGTGCCCGAAGGTGACCACGTACTGGATCGACGAGTCTGCCTGCGCCGCCGCGACGATCGCGTCGGCCTTGGCTGCCCAGTCGGTCCACGAGGTCGTCGTGTAGGGCTCGGGGTAGCTGATGAACCGGACACCGCCGGCGTCGAACCAGCCCCAGTCCTCTCCGCAGCAGCCGAGGCTCGGCGCGCCGGGCGACGCTTGCTGGTTCGGGACGAAGAAGCGGCCCTTGTAGTTGCGCAGGTCGTCGTTGCTGGTGTCCCACTCGTGGTTCCCCCAGGCCGGCATGTACGCCGCGGTGCGGCTCCAGCCCAGGACGTCGTTGAAGTGCTGGTCGACCGCGGCCTGGCCGTGCGCCTCGCCGTACGTGAGGTCGCCGATGGCAAGGACGAAGTTGGGTGCGTCAGCGGAGATCTGGGCCTGCGTCGTGCCGACGGCGGGGTAGGTCACCGAGTCGCCGATGTCGCCTTCGGCGTCGAACCGGAAGGGACCGGTGGGCGCGGTGGTGAACACGCTGTCCGCCGACCCGCCGATGGAGTAGTGGTAGGTCGCGCCAGGCGTCAGGCCGGTGATCATGGCCTCCCAGAACGGGCCGGCCGAGGAGTACGGCGTCGGGTTCGGCGCGACGGCGGTGGCAGTGCTGCCGTACGCGCTGGTGGTCCCGTACCGGATGGTGCTCGGACCGCCGTGCCAGTCGAAAGCCACGGACGTGGGCGAGGCGTAGGTGTAGTGGACCTCGTCGACGAGGGTGTTGCCGACCGACATCGAGACGGTGGCGCTGCCGGCGAGGCCGCCGCTGTCGGTGACCGTGACGGTCGCGACGAAGGTGCCCGCGGCGGCGTAGGTGTGGGTTGCCGTGGCGCCCGGCTGCGGCCCGACGACCGCGGTGCCGTCACCGAAGTCGAAGGTGTACGAGGCGATCGGCGTGGCGTCGGTGTCGGTCGAGCCGGAGGCGTCGGCCACCACGTCGAGCGGAGCCGTACCGGCAGAGGGGGTCACGGCGAGGGTGGCGCTGGGGGCCAGGTCGGCCGCGCTGACGGTGACCTTGCGCGTCGCCGTGGCGCTCTTGCCCGCCGTGTCGGTGACGGTGACCGTGACGGTGAAGTTGCCGGCCGTCGAGTAGTCGTGCGTGGCACTCGGGTTGCCCTGCGCGCCGGTACTCGTGCCGTCACCGAAGTCGAACGCGTACGTCGCGACCGGGGTGGCGTCGGTGTCCGTGCTTGCCGAGGCGTCGGCCGTCACGGTCAGGGGCGCGATGCCGGAGGTGGGCGTGACGGTGAGCTGGGCGACCGGCGGCAGGTCGGGCTGGTACTCGAGGGCGCCGCGGTCGTCGTAGGTCCGCGGGCCGACGCCGATGTTCGGGGTCACCGGGTCGTCGACCCGGTCGGTGCCCTCGAGGTCCGTCGCGGGCTGGTTCTTCGCGCTGGAGGCGGCGGAGTCGATGGCCCTCGACCCTGCCTGCAGGTGGAAGTCACCGGTGGCGGGCGACACCCACTTGGGGTCACCGCCGTTCTGGTTGTCCAGCCCGTGCGTCTCCTGGCCGGTGGCGGTGGCGAGGGCGCTCAGCGTGGTGTACTGCTTGGTCCCCCAGGTCACCATCGTCCCGGAGGCTTTCAGGTAGGTCAGGTCGTAGTCGAGCGTGGTGCCGGTGAGCGAGTTCGCGTCGACGCGGATGTCACCCTTGGTCGCGGCGCTGCTCAGGCCGTTGTCCACGCTGATGTTGTTGCGCACCGTCCCGCCGGTGGACGGGGCGGTCGAGTTGCCCTCGAAGTTGATGCCGGCGGTGACGTTGTTGTAGATGCTGTTCGCGACGACGGTCACCCCGGTGGAGTTGAGCACGTCGATGCCGTGGTCGCCGTTGCCGTACGACAGGTTGTCGTAGACGACCGTGCCGTCGGCTCCGTTGTAGAGCTGGATGCCGGAGTCCTCGTTGTTGTAGACCCGGTTGCGGTCGATGGTGTTGCCGGGCGCGCGGACGTCGATGCCCGTGGCGGCGCGGGTGTACTGGCGGGCGTTGGAGTAGGACGTGTTGCCGCGGATCTCGACGTTGGTCGTCCCCGTCGTGGCGTAGATGCCGGTGTCCGTGTTGTGGTCGGTGACGTTGTTGGTGATCAGGGAGTCGGTGGTCCCGATCAGGTAGATGCCCTGTGACGAGGAACCGTTGACCGGTTGCCCGGAGAACGTGACGTGGTTGGAGTCGAGGGTGATGTGCGCCCCGTACTTGAGGTAGATCCCGTACTGCGTCGTCCGGGTCACGTTGAAGCCGCTGATGTTGATCCAGCTCGTGGGCGTGCTGGTGGTGCCGGACACGGTGAAGCCGTGGATCTGGCCGGACATCGTGACGTTCGCGCCGGCCTCGGGGGCGAAGCTGATCGGCGCGGTGGCGGTGCCGGAGTGGTTGAGGGTGACGTTCTCGGTGTACGTGCCGCTCGCCACCAGCACGGTGTCGCCGGGCTGGGCGGCCGAGGCGGCTGCTTGGACCGTGCAGTACGGGGCCGCGAGCGTCCCTGTCCCCGTGTTGGTGCACGAGGCGGCCTGCCCGTTGACGTGTCTCGTGATCGGGCCGGCGGCGTGCGCGGTGGTGACGGGGGACAGCTGACTGAGCGCCAGGGCGGTGACCGAAGCCGTGAACGCGGCCAGGAACGCCCGTTGTCTGCGGAGGGTTGTCCTCGCCATGTTCGGCTCCGGGCTAGCGGTTTCGAGGCGTGCTGGGACCCCCCGCTAGGGAGAGTTAACGGCTCACCGGGCTGGGCCGCCTCCGCCGCGCGTCGTACCCGGCCTACGCCACCGGCGCTGTGCGCATGACCATGGGACTCCGCGGGGCCCCGCACGGTTCCCTCACCCGCCGGGCGGTTGCTGGGTGCGGAAGTTGCGCAGGCAGATGCCGATCGAGACGGTGCAGTTGAGCACCGCGGCCCACTGCGCCCCGCCCGGCTCGGTCCGGCCGCCGGTACACGGTGCCCTCACCGTTGCCGCGCTTAGCCACGGTCTGTGCGCCGGTGGGTGACCGCAGCATTCACGGCCGAGGAGTCCTCACCGAGGCGGGCCACGAAATCCTGCAGGGCTGCGGTGGGGATCCGCCGGGACCGACCGAGCCAAACGCTCGAGAGCTCGCCTGAGTCGAGAAGACGGTAGAGGTACGTCCGGCTGATGGACAGCCGGTCG
>JAWWOL010000066.1:0-5637 GCA_033851695.1 Frankiales bacterium | reverse complement strand
GGACGGCCGGCCGGTACGTGCTGACGAGCCTCGCCGCCGGTGGCCTGGCGGCAGCCGTCGGGCTGGCGATCGCCCGCTGACCAGGGAGACTGGAGACATGATGCCCGGGTCAGCAGGTCAGCGCGGCCGCTGGCGGCTGGCCAAGCTCCAGCGGGAGGCCGAGCGACGCCGGCTCGAGGCCCGCCATGCGATCGCGGTCGCCCGGCACCGGCGTGGCATCCGGCGGGCACGAGCGTCGGTCCTCCAGTTCGGCGTCGGGACCGTCGGCAGTGGCGTCGGTGTCGCAGTAGCCTCCGGCTACGCCGAGCTGTGCTGGGCGGTCGCCGCCGTCCTGTGTGCCGCCGAGACCGGGCTGTCGCTGCGCCGGCTGACGCACCGACGGCGTCTCCAGCCCCCCTCGCCGCCCTCGCTGCCGCCGGCCGTACCCTCACCCCCGCCGCGGACCTCGGCCTCGTGGCCGGCACTGCGCCGGCTCGAGACCGCAGTGACGGCGATCCGCCGGCTGGGGCCGGCGTTGCCAGCAGACCTGGTCGAGGCGGCGCGGCCGTCGGTCGAGGCGGCGCGGACCGCGTACGACGTGGGCCGTGCGCAGGCCGCCCAGATCGCAGCGACCGAGGCGGCCATCGCCGTGGTCCCTGCGGCGGAGCGGGAGGCTCTCGAGCGGGTACGCGGTGAGCTGCTCGAGGAGCTGGTGCTCGCCGCCGAGGCAGTCGAGCGGTTGCTGGCCAGCGTGACGCGGCTGATCGGCGCCCGAACGGGGTACGACGCCCGCGGGCAGCTCTCCGCCGCCACGGCAGAGGTCGTGGCACGGACGTACGGGCTGGCTGCGGCCGCCCTGACGACCGCCCACCGCGAGCTCTGAGGAGGACGGCGATGACCCAGCTGCCCGACGTGGCAACCGACAGCGGCGACTACTACTACTGCCTGACCCACCGCGAGGTCGAGCGCGGTCAGGGTTGCCGGGCCGCCGACCGGATGGGTCCCTACCCCTCCGCGGGGGCGGCCGCGACCTGGCAGGAGTCGGTCGAGGAGCGCAACGAAGCGGCGGACAAAGCGGACCGCGAGGACGAAGGCGACTAACCCGTAACCTCGGAGCAAGGGTGTCGTTATGGGGGCGTGACTCCAAGCCTCCTCGCGGCGACCCAAGACCGTCCCGGCCCTCAGCATTCCTTGCGCGAGCACCCCTTGCTGGAGGGCCCCTTGCTGGAGGGCCCGGCCAGCCTCTCGGGGAGCTCCTGGACCGCAGTGCTCGGCACCGCCTGGACCGCTCGAGCTTCGTCGTCGGGTGACGCGTGGACCCAGGCGCTGCGGTGACGACTGCGGCCTGGACGCTGACCGCACTGTGCATCGTCGGGAGCCTGCTAGTCCTTGCGACCTGGGTGGCCGTGGGGGCTGCAGCGTCGGGGCGACACGTCCTGCGCCTGGAACAGCGGTTGGCCTCACTCGCCGAGACCACGCACGACTGGATGTGGAGCACCGACCGGCAGGGCAGGCTCACGTACAGCAATGCCGGCAGCCACAGCATCCTCGGCTACCTCCCTGAGGACCTGATCGGCGTCGAAGCCTACGACCTGGTCGACCCGGCCGGGCGTACGGACTGGCGGGCGCGGGTCGCCGACCTGAGCCGGCTGGGCCGCGGCTGGTCGGACGTCACCCTGCACCTGCGTCACCGCGACGGCACGCCGGTCGACGTCGAGTGCAGCGCCACCCCGATCTCCGGCCGGGACGGCCGGGTCATCGGGTTCCAGGGCACGGCCAGACCCCTGCCGGCCCACCGGGTGCTGGAGACCAGCCGGGCCCGCCAGCGCGACCGGATCGAGCGGGTGCTCGCCGACCACTCCATCCGGATCGCCTTTCAGCCGATCGTCAGCCTGTCCACCGGCGCGATGGTCGGCGTCGAGGCACTCGCCCGCTTCGACGAGGAGCCGTACCAGCCGCCGGACGTCTGGCTGCGGGACGCCGCCGACGTCGGACTGAGCGTCAGCCTCGAGCTGCAGGCGCTGCGGGCGGCACTCGACAACATCGCGATCCTCCCCCCGGGCCTCTACGTCTCGATCAACGCGTCACCGCGCACCATCAACGACCCCGCGTTCCTCGAGCTGCTACTCAGCCACGAGACGCCGCTGGACCGGCTGGTGCTGGAGATCACCGAGCACGAGTCGGTGCCGGACTACAAGCCACTGACCAACACCCTCGGCTACGCGCGCTCGCTGGGCCTGCGGCTAGCCGTCGACGACGCCGGCTCGGGCTACGCGTCCTTTCGGCACATCCTCACGCTGCGCCCGGACTACATCAAGCTGGACCGGGACCTCACCGCCGGCATCGACACGGACGCCGCCCGGCGGGCCCTGGCCAGTGCTGTGGTCATGTTCGCCCTCGAGCTGGACGCCGTCGTCACCGCCGAGGGGGTCGAGACGGCCGGCGAGCTGGACGCGCTGTGCTCGTTGTCGGTCGACGCTGCCCAGGGCTACTACCTGGCGCGGCCTTCGACCGACGCGCGCGAGTGGGCCCAGTGGTCCGGCCGCCGGTTGCGCGTCGTCGGCCGTGAGGCCAAGACGGCGAGCGGATTCGCCTGAGGGCTGTCAAGGTTCGGCAATGGGCGGGCCCCTCGTCGGGCCCGTGGCTAGGCTGAGCTGCCCTAGTCCGTGATCATGCCGACCGAGCCGGGGGAGGCCCGTGGCTGACGCCGAGCTCGACGCGCAGCGGTCGCTGGCCCTGCTCGAGGTCCTGTTCAACGACGCCGAGGTGGGGATCGGCGTCTTCGACTCCGACCTTCGCTACCTGCGGGTCAACCAGATCCTGCTCAAGATCATCGGCCTGCCCGCGGAGTCCCTGTACGGGCTGACACCGGCAGAGGCGCTTCCGGACATCGGCGGCGCCGTCGACGCGTTCCAGCGCGAGGTGATGGCGTCCGGCCTCGCCCGGCGCGAAGTCGAGATCTGGGGCTCCACCCCGGCGGACCCGGAGACGCAGCACTGCTTCGTGTGTTCCTACCTGCCGCTCACCGCCGAGGACGGCTCAGTCCTGGGGATGGCGAGCATCGTCCGCGACCTCACCGAGCGCCGCCGGGCGACCGAGGCACTCGAGGCCGGGCAGGAGCGGCTGGCTCTGCTCTCCCGCGTCGGCCAGATCGTCGGCGCTTCGCTGAGCACCCGCGACACCCTTGCCGCCCTGGCCGCGATCACGGTGCCGCGGTTCGCCGACCACTGCATCGTCGACCTGCTCGACGAGCAGCGGCAGGGTCTGCAGCGGGTCGCCCTGGTCAACGCGCCGCAGGTCAGCGACACCGGTCACTCGGCCTGGCGCGGCAACTCCGGCCCGGTCAGCTATCCACCGTCGCACCCCGTGTCGCTCGCGCTGGTGAGCGGCCGGGCCCAGCTGCTCCGGGAGGTGCCGCAGGCTGTCATCGACACAGCTCCGACCCCGGCGTCCGGCGCGTTCGCCTCCGACATCGGCCTCCGCAGCCTGATCACGCTGCCGCTGCGCAGCCGCAAACAGGTCCAGGGAGTCCTGTCCTTCGCCGTGTCCATCAGCGGGCGCAGCTACGACGAGGCCGACCTCGCGCTGGCCTCGGAGATCGCCGGCCGGTTCTCTGTCGCGCTGGACAACGCGCACGCGTACGAGAGCCAGCGGCTCGTGGCACTTACCTTGCAGCGCAGCATGTTGCCGCAGCAGCTGCCGAGCATCGAAGGGCTCGACGCCGAGTCGGTCTACCTGCCCGGCGGCGGCGACACCGAGGTCGGGGGCGACTGGTTCGACCTGATCCCGCTGTCCACCGGGCGCACGGGCATCGTCATCGGCGACGTGATGGGGCGCGGCGTCCACGCCGCGGCGGTCATGGGCCAGCTGCGCGCTGCCACCCGCGCCTTCGCGGTCCTGGACCTGGCGCCGGCGACCGTGCTGCACCACCTCGACGAGCTCGTCGTAGCACTCGACTCGGTCCAGCTGGTCACCTGTGTCTACGGAGTGTTCGACCCGGCGTCGGGGAAGCTGACCATGGCCAACGCCGGCCACCTGCCGCCGCTGGTGATCCGCGACGGGGTGGCAGAACGGATGGACCTCCACAGCGGCACACTGCTCGGCCTCGGCGACTCCCGGTTCAGCCAGCGCGACGTCGCCCTGGGGCCCGGCGACGCGCTCGTGCTCTACACCGACGGGCTGGTCGAGTCGCGAGGCAGCGACCTCGACGTCGGCATCGAACGGCTGCGGCTCGCGCTGACCGCCGATGCACCGGTCGGCGGCACCTGCACCGCAGCCCTACGAACCCTGCTGGAGGACGGCGGCGAGGAGTACGACGACGACGTCGCGATGCTGGTCCTGCGCGCCACCGGTCACGCTGCGGGCTGGGAGCCGCTCGAGCTGGCGCTGCCGGCCAGGATCGAGGCTCCCCGTGAGGCGCGTGACGCTGTCCGTACGGCTGCCGGCCGGTGGCGGTTGACCCAGGACACCGCCGACGCGCTCGCCCTCATCGTGAGCGAGCTCGTCACCAATGCCGTGCTGCACACCGGCAGCTCGTCGACGTTGTGGGCGCGGACGTCGGCCGGAACGGTCTACGTCGAGGTGGCCGACGACGACTCGCGGCCGCCCCGGATGCGCGACCCGGGAGATCTCGAGGACGGCGGCCGGGGGCTGCACCTGGTCGAAGCACTGACCCGCCGCTGGGGAGTCCGCATCACGGCGACCGGCAAGGTCGTCTGGTGCGAGATTCCCTGCTGACCGACGTCGGCCCCAGGCCGGATAAGTCAGCTCTGCTTGACGGTCTTCAGGGTGAACGCCCGGGTGCAGGAGCCGCAGCGCCAGGAGCCGGCGGTCTCGTCGTACGGACGCAGATCTTCGTCCCCGCAGTAGGGGCAGTAGAACGGCACCGACCGCTCACCCGCTGTGGGCAGCGCGCCCTCGGTCACGAGAGTGCGTCCTCCGGCGCCCGCTGCACCCAGGCGGCGAACGACTCGTCGGCGCCCCGGTCGGCATCGAACTTGCGGAGCACCCGCTCGACGTAGTCGGTCAGCTCGGCGCTGGTCACCTTGAGGCCACGGACTTTCCGGCCGAAGTTGGGGTCGGCGTCGACCGCGCCCATCGTCCCACCGAGGTGGACCTGGAAGCCCTCCTCGCCGTTGACGATCGAGCCCTTGAGCCCGATGTCGGCGACCTGGAACCGGGCGCAGGAGTTGGGGCAGCCGTTGACGTTGATGCTGACAGGCTGGTCGAACTCAGGCATCCGCTGCTCGAGATCGGTGAACAGGTCCATCGCCCGCTGCTTGGTCTCGACGATGGCCAGCTTGCAGAACTCGATGCCGGTGCAGGCCATCATGCCGCGACGGAACGCGGAGGGCCGGGCCACCAGGTCGAGCGCCTGGAGCGCGTCGACCAGCGGGTCGACGTCAGCCTCGGAAACCCCTAGCAGCACGAGCTTCTGCTCGACCGTGGCCCGGATCTCGCCCTCACCGAATCGGTCGGCGAGCTCGGCGACCTGGGCCAGCAGGGTGCCGGAGACCCGACCGACCCGTGGCGCGACGCCGACGTAGAACTTGCCGTCCTTCTGCCGGTGCACCCCGACGTGGTCACGCGACCCAGAGCCGACCGGCTCGGCGGCGGGACCGTCCGGCAGCGCGTAGCCGAGGTATTCCTTCTCGAGCA